>DASPQI010000066.1:0-12983 GCA_035625045.1 Syntrophales bacterium
TAAAGAAGACAGTAGCAACCCTTAAATTTTCTAAATCAAACTCGACTGTCACCGAATACGCTAAAAGTAAAAACCTGACCCCATTTAATGAAAAAAACTGAAGAGTTTTGATTGTGCCTTACTATCCTTGGGGTAATCAGAAGAGGCAAAACAATATGGAAAAGGTTGCCGTAGTAAAATATGATGCTACATTGGACTCTCTCAGAAGAGCAATTGAGTTGTGTGATGGCTTCGAGAGACTGAAGACGAGTGATAAGATCTTGTTGAAGCCAAATATCCTTTGGGGGGGGAACGAAAAAGCTTCCTCCATTCGGTGTGGCTACAACATCAACGATTGCAGGTGACATTCTCCGACTATTACACGAGTATGGGTGCAAAGATATTTGTATTGGCGAGGTTACAATAGTCAATGAAGAAATGGGTTCTAACACCTTCAAAGGGTACGATTGGTCGGGCATTGGAAGGATAGCGAAGACCTATGGTGTGAAGCTGGTTGATTTTAACGCAGAACCATTTGAGACGGTCCAACTGGATGAGGTAAAAGCCAAGATTTCCAAAGTAGTGTTAGAGACGGATTTTCTGATAAACCTGCCTGTCTTGAAAACGCATCGCCAGACAAAAGTGTCTCTCGGGATGAAAAACCTGAAAGGTAGCTTAGCGCTTAACTCTAAGAAGAGGTTTCACAAGCATAACTTAAACAGACTGATTGTCCTGCTGAACACCAAGGTGAAAACCCATCTTGTCATTATTGATGGCATTTATACGCTGGAAGGTGGCCCCGACTTTCTTGGCAGGGCGCACAGGGCGAATCTCATCGTAGCCGGAAAGGATGTGCTCGCTTGCGATGTCGTGGGTTCTGTGGTGATGGGCATTAATCCGGAGGAGGTTGAATATCTAAAAGAGTTCGCTTCCATACAAAAGCGCCCGCTCTCTCTGGATTCGATCGATGTAAGAGGAGAGAATGTTGAAAATGTGGCTCGTAAGCTGGAATGGCGTCTCTGCTATGAAGATATCTTTCATGAAGCAGGGATAAGAGGAATCACCGTCCAGGATCCGGGTGACGCGTGCTGTTCCGGCTGTGCGGCCATACTGTCAGCATTCTTTGGTGTGTTCTGTAAGGACAACCCGGGGGTTGTTTCGGATAGTGTCGAGGTTTGCATTGGCAGTCATGTGAAAGCGAATAATGCATCAAGGAAGGTTTTCCTCATGGGAGATTGTGCAATCTCAGCGAATAAAGACGTGCATGATGCAAGGAAAATCAAGGGCTGTCCACCCCCGATTCTTGATACAGTCATGGCGTTAACCCGGGGGGGTTCTTCCCGGAGCGAGGGCGGCGAAGATATTGATGTCCAGACTGATAAATAATATTGGAATAAAGATGAAAATATATGAAGAGGAATTTCCCGTTTTCGGACGTTACAATCCGCCGGAGTTTGACAGGAGCCATTTCTGATTTAAGACTGGCCTTAACCTTCCTGATTCAAACTCAACTTGCACCACACCGTGCTTTGAGTGCGGCAATGTCAGCCGGGGCAAGTTCGAGTGAATCTGACTGGTTCAGCCGGTACATAATGGCCTCACTGCTGTTGTTGTGAATAAGCCCCAGTGCGTGGCCGAATTCGTGGGCGAGTACCCGCACCAGCCTCGCGCCGTTGTCAAACTGATATATTGTTATCGTCCGCCTGCCGCCCTTGCTGGTATAATTCCCCTCGCAGAACTCGGTACCCAGTTTTTTATTTTCATCCCGGTAATTAACCACGTCAAGATTATAGTTGGTTGCGATCTCATTTGTAACGACTACAAGACTGTTGATTGTGTCAGCCATATTTTTCGTTTCTTCCTGCCGGTTTCGCAGGCTTTCGCGCATGGAGTCCAATTCTTCCTTTTCCGTCATGAGCCGCCTGTAGCTTTGTTCGGAAAATCCACCCCGTTGACGGCCAGCCTGGATCGCGGCATTAAAGGCATTAACCCGTGTGTTATAGGCGTTAAAATCACCAGTTAGTTCTGCCTTCCTTTGTTCATACTCTGACTTCAGAACCTCTAAGCGTGACTTTAAGTCTTCATAGGAACTCTTTGTATTCTCAATTTTGTAGTTCAGACTTTTTAGCTTGTCTGATGCCTCCTGACGATAGTCATAGATGAGGTTGACCTCGATCATACCTTTGGGTTCCTCACGGAAAAGCTCACGGGAAAAGGGTTTCCCCCATATTGAAGCGGCTTTCCCAACCGCTTCTGCAAATTCCTGGCGGCTCAGGCCAAACCTCTCATCTATCGTACCTATCCGGTAAGTCAGCGGCTCCTTGCAAGGGCGCGGTGTCCGGATATAGGTTATGACGAGAATAATTATGATGAAAAGGAAAAAGATACTCAAGCGCGATATTCCTGATATGCCCGGCCCGCCTGGGTGTTTGATTACCTGTTTCATGCTCACAGTGTGTAGAACTCCGGTGATAATGTTTCTGTCAAGTCTTCATCCACAATGCGCCGTCCTGTAAGCCATAAATTATATTACTTTTTATACAGAGAGAATGAAATCAAGGCGGGTTTTCAAGATCAGGTACGCCAATACTTTCTGTTATGCAAGCGCAATTGGTTGACAATATATTCCATTTCCTGTGGGGTGACTATATTTTGATTGATGAAATAATTGCCAATCCGCGGTTGCAGCATTTGTTGTCTTACAAGTAGAAGGGATTGCTGATAAAAACTAAGATAGCCGCAGCGAAGCGCGCATTCACAGAATTTCTCACCCGGATTTCTCCTGTTGAGTATGGAACGAATATTGTTCTGTGTGAGCCAGTCCCACTGGACCGCAATGCTGCCGACCACGGGCCGCTGCCTTTTCTGCCACACAATGGCCTCTATCAGGCTTCTCATGGAAATGATACGGCTGTAGTAGAGATATCGGCCAAGAAAAAGCTTGGTTTTGGGAAGATTTCCCTGCCAGAAATGTTCCCTCAATCCATGGGGCATGTTATGGTGGTAATTATTACCCGGGCTTCTTTGATCCCGCCACTCATATGTTCTTCGGTTTCTTGCGGCTGAATCGTGCTTAGCGGTTTTTGGGAATGCGTAATTCCACAAAGAATATTTCCAGGGGCTTCCAATAAATGTGCTCAATCGCTCATAGGCGAGCGTTACCTCTTTGAAGCGTTCTTCAAGGCTTGAAGGAGATTCGGCAAGGGTTGCGGCCCTGTCGGGATGGGTTTCAAACGCCCTCTTTCGATAGGCGGCCTTGAGTCCCGGTTCCTTGAGATATTTTAGAAAATCAGAGGAAATGGCTACACCATTTCCGAATAAGACAGAACAGGCGTTAAAAAGGTCTGTTGGTGTGAATACTGCGTTTTCCTGCATTCAGCTCTCCTCGTTCACTGCCTTTTGGCCCTTTTAGATATAGAAGCAAAAAAAGTGCCACTACTCCAGACGCTGGTAAAAGTAAAAAAACAAATAATCATTCCGGTTCTGCTGTTGTGGCGTACTTAAATTATTGATTCAATTATTCTTATATTAAATTTACCACAAGATGTACATAAATCACAAGAAAGAAAATACACTTTCTCTTTAAGATAAATAGGCTTTCCAGCCAGCCAGAATTGAGCCTGGCTGTAAATCCAGTGCACCCGAAGCCTCTGCCACAGGTGTAAAACCGCACTCCCGGCAATTGACCTTACCCCTGCTTTTTACGTAACATCCCTGGGTAAACTTTCCATCTGGATCGACATTGATCAACACGTCATCATGACAGTGCCAGTCGTTCCTGATCATGTCCTTCAAACATCGCTCAGAGTTGATAATAGGGTATGATTTTTTTAGCCGGATGACGTTTTCCAATGCACTCTTTCGATCGTCTGGTGAAAGAGCAAGGGGCGATTCGCCCTGGCCGTAGGGGTAGAATAGCTGCACGGATAAGCCCTTCACAGCAGGCAGATGCTTCAGTTGTTCCGCGAGTTGATCAAGTTCGCGCCAGTTGAACCGGTTCATGGTAAAATGTACCAGCAATCGGGGATGCTCGGAAGACTTCAAGTTCGACCAGACCTGTTCAAAAGAATCGCTTCGCAGGCAGTCATGTGTTCCGTTCAATCCGTCTATGCTTACCCAGATAACATCTGCGGGGACATCCAAGGGGACTGTGCCGTTTGTAGTAACTGCCACACGAAGGAAAAGCTTCTTTGCATAATTGACCAGATCGTGAAGATCATAGGTTCCATCGTGCCAGAGAAAAGGCTCTCCCCCTTCAAAAACCACAATTCTAGTACCGAGCATCTTTAGGGTGTCTAACGCGGCCACAGCACCGCCCCAGGTTATATAGGAATTATTTTCCGCGGCTCTTCTATGAAAAGGACAGGCGCTGCAGGACAGATTACAATGATAGGTAAGCTTGAAACTGGCCAGCAGAGGTATTTTCTGCCTGAGAATCTTTCTACGCAGGTAAAAATCAAGGAGATCCAATGCCCAGGGCGGACGATGAATTTTTTTCAACATGATGTATTACAGAACACAATACATAATTTTTATCAAGCCCATTTCTTACCTGTTATATCAGCGCCAAACTGTCGGCAACGGCAAGTCCTTTGCGAGTCGGCTTCAGATATCCATCAGCTATTTCCACAAACCCGTCTTCCTCCAATTTTGTCAGGATATCTTTTCTTTCCGCCCAGTTGTAAAAAGTGTACTTCCTGGAAAAATCTTCCATACGGATTCCTTTTTTCGTACGGAGACCTAGAAACAGAGCCTCAAGACACAACTGCTCTGGACTGAGCGTCTCCGATAACTGAACAGGCGCTCTGCCCTCTTTTGTGTCTTGAACATAGCGTTCGATGGAGTAATGGTTCCACCACCGCCTGTCTTCCTGGAAGGAATGAGCGGCAGGGCCGAGGCCGAGGAAAGGGGATTGATCCCAGTATTTTTGATTATGCCTTGAAGCGAGTGCCATTCCTTTTGCGAAGTTGGATACTTCATAGTGGATGTAACCGGCTGACTCCAGTATGAAGGACGTATTCAGGAAAAATTCGATCTGCATATCTTCATCGGGCATGTCGAATTCACCCGCCGCTTGACGGTTTTCCAAATCTGTCCCGGAGTCTACACTAAGCTGATAACAGGATAAATGTTCGACGGCAAATGATTTGACTTGCTCAACGGTATTCATCCAGGATTTCATGTCCTGACCTGGTATTGCATAAACCAGATCTATGCCGATATTTCTGAATCCCTCTTTTTTGGCCGTCTCGATGGTCGCTATGCCCTGCGCGACTGAATGCCTGCGCCCGAGAAATCTCAAGATATCTTCATTGAGGGACTGGACGCCGATATTGAGGCGGTTGATCCCCATGAGACTCAGCGCTTTCAGGAAATTGAGCTCAATATCTCCCGGATTGACCTCCATGGTGATTTCCGCATCTTCTCCGATGGTGAAGCATCGCCGGACCCGGGTGAGTAGCTCCTCCACCTCGTTTACTGTGAGCACAGACGGTGTGCCCCCGCCGATATAAATGGTGTCGAACCGGTTGAAGATATCCCTGTACATATCCATTTCCCTGAACAGTGCTTTGAAGAAATCGGACTTCTCTGTGAGAGAGGTGACAGAGAAGAAACTGCAGTATGGACATTTGCTGCGGCAGAACGGAATATGGATGTAAAGGCCGGGAAGATGACTATTTATATTTTCCATTTTTTTGTTTGACTCAACGTTCACTTTCTAAAAAAAGCAATTATCATATACGAATGTTCTGAACAACACTTTATCTGCGAGCCGAATAAATTTGTCATTCCTTATATCTCCCGTCACTGCGCATACAACTTCGATATACTAGGTTTAGCCTAGTGCAATGCCAGTGTTTTTCCAGCATTGACATTTGACAGGTAATATGAAATTAAAATTACGTTATTTTATAACTTAAACATTCACACAAACAATTTCTTTGGCAATACCCCGTCTTTGTTGACGGTGATCATATCTTAAAGTTTGCATAACACCCATTCAGTCATTGCGAGGTGCATAAACGATGCGGTAATCTAATATAGATTATGCAAAGGTTTCATACCGTATTTTCATTCAAATAAATTCTTGAAAATTTAATGCACCATTAGGCTGTGTAAACACTAAGACGAGGAGCCTTATGATTACCATAATACCGAAGGAATATATAGAAATCTTACGTCGCACTATTGACAGTGTATTTAAAGAAGCCTTGCCATACATGGCCTTAGACAAAAAAGAAAAAGAATCGGGAACAGTCAGTCTGAAAATAAAAGGGGGTGTAAACCGTGAGGATGTATGAAAATGACAGAGATAGGTTTGTGGAAAGTAAATAGGGAACGGTTCTATTTAATGCCAACCCCCGTTATTCCTGGCTTTGCGGCGGTTGAGGTTTGAGAGGGTAGATTCAATGAAGCAGGAGAGTATCAAATGCGTCTGAAGAATATAGTGCTTATGGGAATTTTTGTGCTTTATGCAGGATACTACATTGGAGTATCCAAAGGGTTCATCAAGAAACATTCCGGACAGGAAGGAAGAGAAAGAAGCTTCATCCAGCAGGTAATCGATGTCATCACCCCTATGAGTCCGGAAGAGCGGCGCATTGAATTGAATGAACGTCTCGATACGTTGAAGATGCACTTGACAGTGGCAGAAGAAAACCTGGCGAATTATGAGAGATGGAGGTCACATGCCATATCGAACCCGCCTTCGTGAGAAGTAGCCAGGAAACAGATCGAGGTCGAGCTGCAAAAGGACCGCCGCCCCGTATTAAAAGAGGAAGTCGGGAGATTCAAAAAACAAATTGCGGAAATCGAACAAAGGTGACGGGGTATGCTTCATGATCTATAAAAAATTTATAGGTGTTTTACGGGCAGTTTATATTTTATCAATGTATAGAATGTTTCATCCATACAAATCCCGATCGTTGTATCCGCCCAAAATAGAAAGATAGATCCTTTTAACAAAGCATATTAGTTCATCTGTCGATTGGGATAAATACCGACGATTGTGTATTATCATGCCATCCTAGCACTAACTTTGATCGCTGCCCTTCCATACACATATTTGGTCCATATACCTCTAACCCCACTGGCTGCTCTGTTGGCGATTTGTCGCCAAAGGCGGAATGCTGTCGCATAAAGTCTCTTAGCAGACCTTCTTCATTGTTGCGCTCCGGTCAACGTGAAAAAGATTAGAGACGTTCCTGGCACCGTTCATTATTCGGTCTCATCAGATTTACAACACTCATAACATAGAAACAAACAGACAAGCTGATCAAAATGAATTGATACTTGTCCTCATCTCTTCCCTTACGGGCAATTAAGGTATTTCGATGTATAAAATAGGGAATCCTTTGATGGATTAAAAAAATTGCTCCCTTAGAATAAGGCATGAGATGGAAGGAAAATGGGAGGAAAAACTATGAAGGGATACGATGTCATCGTAATCGGTGCCGGCGTGGGTCTGAGTATTGCCTTCAAGGCCCAGGCCAATAAGATGAAAGTCGCTCTCATCGACAAGGGAAATATGGGAGGGACCTGCGTCAATGTGGGGTGCGTTCCTTCAAAGATGCTGATCTACCATGCAGACAGGATCGCTGATATCAAGGAGGCCGGAAAGTTCGGAATCGAGGCGGAAGTGAAGCAGGTCAATTTTCCCGCCATCATGGATCGAATGAAGGCAACCATCGAAGAGAGCCGAACGTGGATGAAAAATGAGGTTGAAAGCTCGGAAGGGATGGATTTTTACAATGACGAAGCGCGATTTGTCGATGACTACACACTGAAGGTCGGAAAACAAACGATCAAAGGCCAGAAGATTTTTATCGCTTCCGGCGCCCACCCCCTCATCCCGCCGATCAAGGGCCTTGAGAAGATCAGCTATCTTACCAATGAAAATGTAATCAATCTCCGGGAAAGGCCGGAAAGCATGATCATCATCGGCGGCGGCTACGTCGGAGTAGAATACGCCCACTTTTTTGCAGCCCTAGGAACAAAGGTAACTGTGGTCCAGAGACATAGCAGGCTCCTTCCCAATGAAGAACCCGAGATATCGGAATATCTGAAAAAGGAACTATCAAAACGCATGGACATCCTGACTAATTGGGAAACAGTGGAGGTTTGGGAGAAGGGCCGCCTCTACACGGTAATCTTAAAAAATATCGAGACGGGCTATGAGAAGGTGCTCAACGGCGCCAGTGTAATGGTCGCTGCGGGACGGGTGTCCAATGCAGATCTTCTTGACGTTCATAAAACAGGGGTGGAGACGAATGAAGCCAAATACATTAAGGTGGACAACACCCTGCTGACAAGCAAAAGTAATATCTGGGCCCTTGGCGATGCCATCGGCCGCCAGATGTTTACCCACGCGGGTGACATGGAGCAGCGCGTCGCTTGGCACAACGCCACATGCCGCAAAAAAATTTCATTCGACTTTGGTGTTGTCCCTCATGCCGTCTTTACACGCCCGCAGATCGCCGCAATAGGTCTCACAGAAGAGGAGGCTTCGAAGAGCTACAAAATCCTTGTGGGCCGTGCAAATTATTCCGACGTGGTCATGGGGGATGCCATGATCGAAAAGGAAAGCTTCGCAAAGGCGATCGTGGAAAAAAAGACAGAAAAGATTCTTGGTTTTCACATAATCGGTCCTGAAGCAGCCATCCTCATACAGGAGGTCGTGAATACCATGGCCCGTGAGGGAGATGTAAAATCAATCACAGACAATATGCATATCTTTCCGGCACTCTCTGAAATCATTCCCGAAACATTAAATAACCTGGAATAGCTGAACAGGCATCCACCTTCTTTTAAGGTCAGAAGTAAATAAGATGGGGTCAAGACCTGCCCCACAATTTTATTTTTTCTTGACAAATAAGAAAAAGTTATCGAACATTTGCTCAATATCACAACTTATTTCAAAAAGGAGTTTCAGATGTTTCGTGCCAGATACATTGTCGCTGCTCTCGCGCTCCTGGGCATCATGTTCCTGTATATGCCCGCAAATGCGCAAGAGACTTTGAACGTGCAGGTTAAGGAGGGCGAGCTTCGAGCGACACCTTCTTTTCTGGGTCAAATTGTTGCCCGGGTTGCTTATAGCGACAGGGTCAGTGTTATTGAAGACCGCGGCACGTGGAAAAAAGTGTCTCTCAGGAGCGGAGTCCAGGGATGGATGCACACCTCGGCCCTAACGACAAAGCGGATCGCCTTAAAGGCCGGTCAGACTGATGTCCGAACAGGCGCTACCCAGAATGAGCTGGCCCTGGCCGGCAAGGGGTTCAACGAACAGGTGGAAGCGTCATTCCGGAAACAAAACAAGAACCTTGATTACACATGGATCAACAGGATGGAAACATTCAAAGTATCGCCGGACCAGATGCGTAATTTCCTTACCCAGGGCAGGGTGGTTCCGCCTTCAGAAGAAGGCAAGCCATGAAAAAGAACCTTTGGATAACAGGGTTGATCATGTTAGCTATTCTGGCTGTCGTGGCCTGCGCTGCGGTTGAGCAGGCTACCCAATTGGCAACAGTTGTTGGTCAAACGGCAGGCGTCATCACCCCCACGCAGGGAGAGGCCATCCGCAAAAGTACGGCGGCTGTTTCCAAGAGCCTGGAAGATTTTACGCCGGAGCAGGAATACTATATCGGCCGTGCTGTCGCCGCCGTTGTCCTTTCCAAATATCCGGCCTATATGAACAATCAGGTTAATCAATACATTAACGCGCTCGGGCAGACACTGGCCGCAGCGTCGGACAAACCGGAAATATTTGGCGGCTATCATTTCCTTGTCCTGGATTCCGATGATATCAATGCCTTTGCCACACCCGGCGGCCACGTTTTTGTCACACGTGGTCTAATCCGTTGCTGTCAGTCGGAAGACGCGCTGGCGGCCGTACTTGCCCATGAGATTGGTCACATCCGGTTCAGGCATGGCATGCAGTCAATTGAGAAGGCGCGGGCAACTGAGGCACTCACGGTTCTTGCCACGGAAGGCGCTAAAACCCTTGGCTCCCGTGAAGTCGCTCAATTGACACAGACCTTTTCCGGCGCGATATCCGACATCGCTAATTCCATGATCAACAACGGCTATTCCCGAAGTTTTGAATACCAGGCCGATCAGGCTTCTGTTGTTCTCGTCCAGCGTGTCGGTTACAACCCCGAAGGTCTGATCGATATGCTGATGATTATGACGAAGAAACTGAAGCCGGGAGGGGCTGACTTTGCCAAGACCCATCCCGCGCCCCTGGATCGGATCGAAGAGATTCGGAGTCACAACCCGGCTTTTGCCCCTGTCGCAACTCCTCAGATCCGCCAGGAACGTTTCCTGAGGGCCGTTGCACGTATATGAGTATAGGCTGTTGAAGAATGCTTGTGCTGTCAATGTGAAGGCATTGAAGCAATCTTATGATGCACTGATGAAATCAAAGATTGCCGCGTCGCACCATAGCTTTGCGTCATGACTTCAGCTTACGTGCTCCTCGCAATGACTTTTTTAATTAATTCTTAAAGTTCTTATTCTGTACAAAGATCACCATGAATATTCCAACCAGTCTTTTAAAAAAGTTAGCTCTGGGTATGATCGCCGGTGTAGTCGGCGCGTCTCTGGCGTTTCTTCTTTTCCTGCCCGGATGGCTGGACGTCTGGGAGGCAAAGACCTGGGACTGGCGGGTTAATGCGATGGCGAAACCGACAAAGACAACCGACAATATCCGCCTTATCCTCCTCGATCAGAACAGCCTGGATTGGGCCAAAGACAGTAATGGCCTCTCCCTGCCTTGGCCCTGGCCACGGGAAGTTTACACTGTGATCGTCCAGTTCTGTAAGCGAAGTGGCGCCAAAGCCCTCGCCTTTGATGTGGTCTTCACGGAGCCGTCACAACAAGGAGTAGACGATGATCGGCTATTTGCCGATGCAATTCACGATTTCAAATATTTTGTCGGCGCTGTTAATCTCAGCAATACTGACGGTCTTGAGCGATGGTCCGCCTATGCCCCAGAGCCGTCATTCAAGGTCGTTGGACTCGACCAGTGGCTTGCCGCTACGGGAGCGAAGGAGGTTGTATTCCCGCGTGCCTCTTTTCCCATACCGGAGATATCAGCCGCCGCCAGTATCCTGAGTGACGTCCACTTAAACCCCGACCGTGATAACGTCTATCGTCGTGGGACGCTCTTCCATGTCTTTGACGGTAAAGTCGTGCCTTCGCTCGGCCTGGGATGCTATCTGGCTGTGCATCAGGACATCACTTTAAAAATAAGTACGAACCGTTTATCCATTGGTGACAAGGAGATTCCTATTGACCGTAATGGCAATGCCATTCTTAACTTCCGTGGTCCTGCGGGAATTCACAAGGCATACAGCGCCGCCTCAGTTATCCAAAGTGAACTTCGCATCCGTAACGGAGAGAAGCCCACGATTACCGACCCTGATGCCTTTAAAGATGCCTACGTATTTTTTGGTTTTACCGCTCCCGGCTTGTACGATCTGCGTCCGACGCCTGTATCCGGCGTCTATCCCGGCGTAGAGATCAACGCGACCATGCTCGATAACCTGCTGGCCAATGATTTTATAAGGCCATTTCCCACGGTTGCAGTAATTGTAATTACCCTGCTGGTCGCTATCCTTGCGGGGCTTGCAACGTCTTCCGTGTCCGGCATTTTCAAGAGCGCCTTGGTCTATGTCTTTTTTATCGCTGCGCCAATTGTCATTTGCCTGATTGCCTACCGCGAAGGGTTCTGGCTGCCGCTGGTCGTCCAGGAAACGGGCGTCGTGCTCACACTCTTCAGTGCCGGCCTCATTTATTATACCACCGAAGGCCGCCAGAAGATGTTCATTAAGAACGCCTTCAAGCAGTATTTGTCTCCGGCTGTTATTGAAGAGCTTATTCAGCATCCCGAAAACCTGAAGCTGGGTGGCGAACGGCGAACGCTCTCCATCTTTTTTTCGGACCTGGAAGGATTCACCGGCATTTCCGAAGGACTGGAACCGGAAGTGCTCACAGCGCTGCTGAACGACTACCTCACGGCCATGACCGACATCATTCAGGAGGAAGGCGGCACCGTGGACAAATACGAGGGAGATGCGATTATCGCCTTCTGGAATGCCCCTTTGCTGCAGCCAGATCATGCCCGCCGCTGTGTGAGCGCCGCCATGTGCTGCCAGAGCCGCTTGTCCGATATGCGTCCCATGTTCCAGGAGCGCATCGGCAGGGAGCTGAGGATGCGTATCGGCATCAACAGCGGACCGGCCATTGTCGGGAACATGGGCTCCCACACCCGGTTTGATTATACGATGATCGGTGATGCCGTCAATCTGGCGGCGCGTCTGGAAGGTATCAATAAACAGTTCGGGACCTACACCATGATTTCTCAATCCACGATGGAACAGATGGACGGCGCCTTCCCCGTACGCGAGATTTCAAGAGTTGCCGTTGTCGGCCGCAATGAGCCGGTTGTTGTATATGAACCTCTTCTGCCGGAAGATATCGAGCGCAGGAAGGACAGGCTTGCCCGGTTCTCCGAGGGTCTGGCGCTGTTCTACAAGGGCGATTTCTCGCAAGCAGAGACTGTCTTTTCCGGGCTTGCCGATGCCGACCATGTTGCGCGCGCCTACCTGGCTAAATGCCGCAGTCTGATCGAACAGCCGCCGGAGGAATGGCGGGGCGTCTGGGTGATCACGACGAAATAGAATCGCAGAAAAATCCATCTACAGCAGTAATCAAAAAAACGCAGACCTGCGGCTCAGAATGTGGTACATGTGGCATGTATAAGTTACTACTGAGAGCATAAAATAGGTGCCAATTTAAAGGGCTGCATATTGCACATGTTTTTCTTTAAAATAGCATTTGACTTTTTCCGGTTGCATCTGACAGCTGCGAAGAAACGACCGGACGGTACCGATCATCTCGTTCTGGCTGCGAGGGCGACGTCTTCCCACCGCATTGGATTTAACGTCCTGGTTCAATACTTCATCAGGATTCAACTCAGGGCTGTAGCCAGGAAGATAAAAAAG
>DASPQI010000067.1:0-8710 GCA_035625045.1 Syntrophales bacterium
CTTTTTTATCTTCCTGGCTACAGCCCTGAGTTGAATCCTGATGAAGTATTGAACCAGGACGTTAAATCCAATGCGGTGGGAAGACGTCGCCCTCGCAGCCAGAACGAGATGATCGGTACCGTCCGGTCGTTTCTTCGCAGCCGTCAGATGCAACCGGAAAAAGTCAAATGCTATTTTAAAGAAAAACATGTGCAATATGCAGCCCTTTAAATTGGCACCTATTTTATGCTCTCAGTAGTAATTATTTGCTCGATCTAATTGTCATCAAGTCAAAATTTAATCTAAAACACAAAAGAGAAGCGAGAAACAAGATATTTGTTGGTGGTCCCACCGGGACTTGAACCCGAGTTTCCGGCGTGAGAGGCCAGCGTCCTAACCACTAGACGATGGGACCATGATTTGGGAATAAACTATTGGGAAGGTGGTTTTCTAATCAATCAGTCGTAAAAAGTCAAGGTGAAAATCTGCTTTAAGCCTCACATTGGCAAGATCACTCTTCGACAAGCTCAGAGTGACATGGGCAAAAGGCAAAAGACCTTCTGGATTCCCGCCTTCGCGGGAATGACAAAAAAAGGGCGGGAGTGACTGAAAAAGGCATGTAAGTGAAAGAAAGGGGCGGGAATGATGAAAGGAAAATTCCCCTTTGTCAAAGGAGGATTTAAAAAGATGTGAAAGAATTAAGTTCTGTTTTTGATATACTCGATGGCTTTGTTGATTCTTTTAATTACCCGCTCCTTTCCAAGAGTGATCATAACCTCATCAATTCCAGGGCTGACAGTCTTTCCCGTGATAGCCACCCGGAGCGGCTGGGCTATCACTTTGAGCTTGATGCCCCTCTTTTCCGCCAGGGCTCGCAGAAATGTTTCCATCCCTTTTTTCGTATAATCCTGTAAAGAAGGTATTCCTTCAGCTACGGCCTTAAGGTGATCAGCCATTTCCGCCTTCAGAAATGTGTTTGCCGCCTCGCTTTCATAGGCAACATCATCCGTGAAGTAAAACAGGCTTGATTCGGCAAGTTCCACAAGGGTCTTTGCCCTTGATTTAAGGTCATCAACCACATTCCCGAGAAGGGCCTGATTGGTGGTATCAACTCCCAGTCGCTTCCAGAAGGGTATCATCTCCCGGACAAGCCTCTCCGTTGGGCACTCCTTAATATAGTACTGATTCAACCAGAGGAGTTTTTCCGGATTAAATATGGCGGCGGATTTCCCGACTGAATCAAGGGAAAATAACCGGATGAGTTCATCCAAAGAAAATATCTCCTGGTCTCCGTATGACCAGCCGAGCCTGACCAGGTAATTGACCAGGGCCTCAGGCAGATATCCCATCTCCTTGTAAGCCATAACAGACGTTGCCCCGTGGCGTTTGCTCAGCCGCGTTTTATCCGACCCCATGATCATGGAGACATGGCCGAACTGGGGGATTTTATATCCCAGCGCCTCATAAAGAAGGATCTGCCGCGGTGTATTGTTGACATGGTCATCCCCTCTGATCACATGGGTTATTTCCATCTGGGCATCATCTACGACAACGGCAAAGTTGTATGTCGGATAGCCATCGCTTCTTTCTATGACCAGATCATCCAGTTCCTCGTTGCTAAAGGTGATCATCCCTTTAACCAGATCATTTACCACCGTTATGCCTGTATGCGGGCATCGGAACCTAACCACGGAATTCGCCGACTTGGGGAGATTTTTATCCCGGCACGTACCGTCATATTTCGGTTTTCTGCCCTCCGCAAGAGCCCTCTTCCTCTTCTCTTCCAGCTCATCGGGTGTACATACGCAATAATAGGCCTTCCCCTCATCCAGGAGCTTTTTTACCATTTGCCTGTGCAAATCCACACGCTGTGCCTGAAAAAAAGGACCCTCATCCCAGTCAAGCCCAAGCCACGTAAGGGCATCGAGAATCGCCCTCGTTGATTCCTCCGTCGAGCGAAGCTGATCGGTATCCTCGATCCTAAGAATGAACCGCCCATTGTAATGCCTGGCATAAAGCCAGGCAAAAAGTGCGGTTCTCGCACCTCCAATATGCAAAAAACCTGTGGGAGAAGGGGCAAAACGTGTTCTGACCATTTCTTGTTGCGCCATTTTATCAACCAAGTCCATTGCTTTGATGAACTCCCTTATATGGCTCTCGTCCTTCGTTTGTCAAGCCGGATTTCAAACCATAAAATTATGCTTGACAATAAGGCCAATTTGTAATCTACTTCGCACCTTACAAACGCCGACTCATCGCATACCCGGGATCACAATTTATATAATTAAGGACGCAAAGTGAAGATCATTATCAGCAACATCCCGGATGAGGGACTGAACCTTCAGTTTCGTAAAGATAGCGATTGGTTTCGGGACCTGCTGCCCGATAGGGGAAAAAGTGATTTTTCCCTACAAGGGGTTGACGTTCGTTGTGCTGTAAAAAAAATGCGTGAGTCCGTATTTATCGAAGGAAACCTGGAGGCAACAGTCGTAGCCAATTGCTCCCGGTGTTTGGAAGTTACTAATTTCCCGATAAAAAGTTCCTTCAGATACACATTTGTCCCGGCTAAAGACAGACTTACGGAAGAGGAGTTAAGCTCTGAAGACCTCGAATATGGGTTTTATCAGGATGATGTAATCGACCTGGATGGTCTGATATTCGAGCAAATAGTGCTGCAAATTCCGATCAAAGTCCTTTGCAAGGATACATGCAAGGGGTTATGTCCATATTGCGGGATTGATATCAATACGGCAAGCTGCGGCTGTCGCTCAGAATTTATCGATGAGCGCCTGGCTGTTTTAAAAAACCTTAAAATTTCAGATAAAAAATAAACTTTTATAAAGGAAAATAATTATGCCAAATCCAGTTAAACGACATTCCAAAACGAGGCGAAATAAGAGGAGATCGCATGATTTTCTCAAGCCTTCACTGGCTTCCGCATGTCCACAGTGCGGTGAACCGAAGCTGTCTCACCATGTCTGCCCTAACTGCGGAACATATAAGGGACGGCAGGTGATCCCTGTTGAAAAGATCACCTAGGAACTATTACTCAACTGTAAACGGAAATTGCCATATCACAACCTACTCAAGAAAAGAGTGGTTGATCAAAGCTCTCATGCAGGGTACTTCATCATAAACAGTTTATACACTTGAGGAGGGAAGGTTAATGAAACTCGAAGATAGGGTCGTAGAGATTATAATGGAGCATCTGGATGTTACAAAAGAGGAATGTGTGCCGGAGGCATCCTTTATAGATGATCTGGGAGCCGATTCCCTCGACTTGGTCGAACTGATCATGGAAATGGAAGAAAATTTCGGATTGCAGATCTCCGATGAGGAGCTGGAAAAAATCCGTACCATACAAGATGTGATCAATTTCCTCAGGAGCAAAGGGGTAACCTAATTTTACATGACGCGAGGAAAACAGACCCCCTCAAAAAGAAGAATCGTCATAACAGGAATCGGTGCGGTTACGCCTCTCGGCAATACCGCCGAGGATACATGGAGGGAAATCCGCAAGGGAAAATCAGGCATCGGGGAAATAACTAAATTCGACACGACCGGATATAGGACAAGAATTGCCGGTGAATTGAAGAATTTTGACGCCCTTAAGTTTATAAGTAAAAAAGAACTTCGCAAGTTTGACGATTTCACTATCTACGCCCTGGCAGCCTCCGAGATGGCCCTGGCGGATGCGGAATTGAGCATTAATGGGAAAAACGCTGAAAGGGTCGGAGTAATCATAGGGTCGGCAATCGGCGGCCTTGCCTCCATGGAAAGAGAAAAAGAAAAGATAATCCGTGGCGGCCCCGGGAAGATGTCCCCCTTTGCCATCCCTGCTGTTCTTGCAAATCTTGGCGCAGGCAACGTATCGATCAAGTTCGGAGCGAAGGGCCCTATAAATTGCCCGGCCACTGCCTGTTCTTCAGGAACCAATGCCATCGGGGATGCCTTGAGGATTATATCCGGCAATTACGCTGATGTCGTGATCGCGGGCGGCGTGGATGCGGCTATTACACCGCTAGGTATAGGCGGGTTCAACGCTATGAGAGCGATGACCGTCAAAAATGACCAGCCCCAAAAGGCAAGCCGCCCCTTTGACCGTGATCGGGACGGTTTCGTTATTGGAGAAGGATGTGGAATCGTGATCATGGAGGAATTAACAACAGCCATAGACAGAGGCGCCAGGATCTACGCGGAAGTGGTCGGATACGGGATGACGAGCGATGCATATCACATGGCAGCGCCTCCTCCGGGCCATGAGGGAGCGGCAAGATGCATGGCAGCGGCTCTGCAGGATGCCCAGATGAGCCCCGGCGACATCGACTACATCAATGCCCACGGCACCTCGACACTATACAACGACATCTGTGAAACGCAGGCCATTAAAAAGGTCTTCGGCCGGCATGCATCCAAACTCACCGTGAGTTCTACAAAATCCATGATCGGTCATCTCCTGGGTGCCTCAGGCGGTGTGGAGGCTATTATTTCGGCAATGTCTCTCTATGAAGGCATTATCCCGCCGACTATCAATCTGGATAACCCTGATCCCGAATGTGACCTCAATTACGTTCCCCATACAGCACAAAAAAAAGAAATTCAAACGGCCATGTCCAATACATTTGGCTTTGGCGGTGTTAATGCTGTACTCATATTCAAAAAATTCAGCGAACGTTAATTACATGGCCGAGATAATTATAGGTTGCGACCACGCCGGATTTCCTCTAAAACAAACTATCAGGCAATACCTTGCGGACCTGGGATATGAAATAACCGACGTCGGTACCGACAGCAGAGACCCTGTCGATTATCCCGACTTTGGGGCAAGGGTTGCCGAAAGGGTTTCTTCCGGAGAGTTTGACCGGGGTATACTGATATGCGGCTCCGGTGTGGGCATGGCTATCGTCGCCAACAAGTTCCCGCGCGTCAGGGCAGCTGTATGCCTGGATGAAGAGACGGCCCGCATGAGCAGGCTGCACAACGACACAAACATCCTTGTTCTGGCTGGCCGGCGGACGGAGAAAGAAGCGGCGAAATCAATCACGCGCCTGTGGTTGAGTACGGAATTTGCGGGAGACCGTCATCAGAGACGCATCGATAAAATCGAGGCAATTGAAAAACGGTTATAAAAGAAGAACGATTTGAGGATGTAAAAGGAGAAATCGGCACCCACGATGAAAGATGTCATTTCTACTATGAAAATAACATCTAAGAGTCATTCCGGACTTGATCCGGAATCCAGGGTTAACTCATAGTTCCCCGTTTGCACAGGGACAACGTCTGGATTCCTTCTGGAGCCTGCCCTCGAATGTACTTGTCGGGGGAGGGAATGACTGATTGACTATTTTCATGCTATAGTGGTGCCCCACGAAGCATAATAGTTTCCGCGAAAGGATATGATGGGTAAAGCCAAGGCGGTACACGCGAAGCCTAGAACTGAAAGCAAAAAAAACCAGCGACCGACATGGGATGTGTATTTCATGGATATTGCCGAACTCGTCTCGAAACGATCCACTTGTCTGAGACGAAGTGTCGGCGCGGTTTTGGTGAAGGACCGGAGGGTGCTGGCCACAGGCTATAACGGGGCACCATCGGGGCTCAACCATTGCCTGGATGTGGGATGCCTGCGCGAACAACTGGGGGTCCCTTCCGGCGAACGCCATGAACTCTGCCGGGGGCTCCACGCGGAACAGAATGCCATTATTCAGGCCGCACTCCACGGAGTCAGCGTAAACAATGCAACCCTCTACTGTACCAATCAACCCTGTGTCATATGCGCCAAGATGATTATAAACGCGGGCATCACCACGGTTGTTATAAAGGCGATTTACAGGGATAAATTGGCGGAGGATATTTTAAATGAAGCGGGTGTAAAGGTGTCCAAGCTATGAAGTGTCCTTTTTGTGGTAATGCAGAGAACAAGGTAATAGACTCCCGGATCAGCAAGGACGGCGATGCCATCAGGAGGCGGCGGGAGTGCGTATCCTGCGGAAAACGCTTCACGACATATGAATTCGTGGAAGAAGTCCTACCGACGGTAGTCAAAAAGGACGGCCGGAGGGAACCTTTCGACAGGACAAAAATACGCTCCGGCATCAAGAAGGCCTGTGAAAAGCGCCCCATCAGCACTGATGTAATTGAAAGCATCGTGGATAGAATTGAACAGCGCTGTCAGGAGTATCCCGATAAAGAAATCCCGGCGTCCGTCGTCGGGGAACAGGTCATGAAGGAACTCCAGAATCTGGACGGAGTTGCCTACGTGAGGTTCGCGTCGGTATATAGGGAATTCCGTGACGTAAGCGATTTTTTGGATGAACTCAAGGATTTCCTCAGCGTAAAGAAAGACGACGCCAAGTAGCCTTCCCAAGCAGGTAAACTACCGGTCATGTTCACAGGAATTATAGAAAGTATGGGGGCCGTGAAACGGTTAACGAGGAAAGGGGAAGATGCCCTTCTTGTAATCGAGACCTCCATGAAGTTAGATGAAATCAAAGTTGGCGACAGCATTTCCATAAACGGCGCCTGTCTTACGGTAACTCATAAAACGGGTAAGGAATTTTCCGCGGACGTATCGGCAGAGACCCTGGCCAGGACAAACCTTAAATTACTCAAGCCCGGAGACGCGGTAAACCTGGAAAAATCCTTGCGGATGAACAGCTTTTTAGGAGGGCACCTGGTTCTGGGTCATGTGGACGGAGAGGGAAAGATTCAGGAGAAAATCAACAAGGCGGGCTCAATCCAGTTCGGTGTGGAAATCGATTCCGAATTAAGCCGATACATCGTGGAAAAGGGATCAGTCGCAGTTGACGGGATTAGTTTAACTGTAAATCGCTGTGAAAAAAACAGATTTTATGTTGATATAATTCCTCACACGGCACGGAACACGACGTTGGGATTTAAAAAGGTTGGTGATCCGGTTAATATTGAAACGGATATTATCGGAAAATATGTGGAGAAATTTCTCAACCCAAGTACAGGCAAGGGAATTGATATGAAATTCCTTGCGGAACATGGATTCATAAAATAAAAATCTCCCCCTCCCCCCTTTTGAAAAGGGGGGTGCAGGGGGATTTAGGATTTAATTAACAGCAGGTGTAAGATGAGTGTAAGTACAATAAAAGAAGCCATAGTTGATATTAAAAGTGGCAAAATGATTATTTTAGTGGACGATGAAGACAGAGAAAACGAAGGCGATCTCTGCATGGCGGCACAATTTGTTACGCCGGAGGCCATTAATTTCATGGCAAAATACGGGAGAGGACTCGTATGCCTGTCACTCAGTGAAGAGATTGCGGACAGACTAAGTTTGACCCCGATGGTATCGGATAACCGTTCTTGTTTCGGCACTAACTTTACAGTATCCATAGAAGCCAAGCGCGGAGTGACCACGGGTATTTCTGCTGCCGATAGGGCGACAACGATACAGACAGCCGTTGCCGACGGCGCTTCGTCCGATGACATCGTCAGTCCGGGACATGTCTTCCCTATACGCGCCAAAAAGGGCGGTGTACTGGTAAGAACCGGGCAGACGGAAGGTTCGGTAGATCTGGCGCGGTTGGCCGGATTGAAACCTACGGGTGTAATATGTGAGGTCATGAAGGATGACGGCACCATGGCCCGGATGCCGGACTTGGAGGTCTTTGCAAAGGAGCATGGTCTGAAGATAGCGACCATCGCTGACCTGATCCAGTTCAGAATGCAGCATGAATCCCTGATTAAAAGGGCAGCGACTGCTACGATCCCCACAAACTACGGGGGCAAATTCAAGCTCATCGTGTATGAAAATGACGTCGATGATATGAAGCATGTCGCGCTGGTCAAGGGAGAGATTGAGCCTGAAGACGAAGTACTGGTAAGGGTTCATTCAGAATGCCTGACCGGCGATGTTTTCGGATCAGAAAGGTGTGACTGCGGCTACCAGCTCCATCAAGCCATGAAGATGGTGGATGAGGCGGGAAAAGGCGTAATCGTTTATATGCACCAGGAAGGCAGGGGTATCGGCCTGGTTAATAAAATCAGGGCTTACGAATTGCAGGAGCGTGGGAAAGATACCGTTGAGGCCAATATCTCGCTCGGTTTCAAGGCGGACTTGCGGGACTACGGCATCGGCGCCCAGATCCTAGCTGATCTTGGTGTCAGAAAGATGAAACTCATGACCAACAATCCCAAGAAGATTGTCGGCCTTGAGGGGTACGGTTTAACCATTACAGATCGCGTTCCCATTGAAATAAAGCCAACTGACAGCAATATCAAGTATCTTAAGACAAAAAAGAAAAAGATGGGGCATTTGTTGGAAGTATAAATTATTTTCAAGTCTCACCATGGAGAGGGGAATATGCCAAGGATCATAGAAGGAAAGCTGGTCGCCAAGGGAATGAAGTTCGGCATTGTCGCGAGTCGCTTCAACGATTTTATCTGCGGTAGGCTTATTGACGGCGCCGTCGATGCCTTGACAAGGGCGGGGGCGGACGAAAAAGACATCCAGGTCTATAAGGTTCCGGGCGCGTTTGAGTTACCCGCAACGGCCAAGAAGCTGGCAAAGACCGCGAAGTTCGATGCAGTGATCTGTCTCGGTGCGGTAATCAGAGGGGCCACGCCCCATTTTGAATACATCAGCGCCGAGGTCACCAAGGGGATCGCGAGCGTCGGTCTGGAAACTGAGATTCCTGTTGCCTTCGGTGTACTGACCACGGATACCATCGAGCAGGCTATTGAAAGGGCGGGGGCCAAA
>DASPQI010000068.1:0-9990 GCA_035625045.1 Syntrophales bacterium
ATTGAATGCTGAGGTAAACGATGAAGAATAAAGTGGCAATTATATTTCACGATTCAATCCATGAGAACGATATTCTTCATAGGATCCAAAAGGCTGTGATAAGGATACAAGTGAAACGTATTTTGAGAGAACAAAATGGGAACAGTATCATATGTGTAAATACCCCGGTAGAAATTAGAGAACAATTGAAAAATTGCAATATAATATTTAAGGAATACGGAAATTACGACCAGAAAGACATTTTTAATGACCAATCATCAGCAATGTCTCAAGCGACATTCTTCTCGCAAAACTGGTACAAGATAAGGGGAAAGGATGTAACCCTGATAGAGTTAACACCAGATATAAAGATCTCGATAGGAAGGGTATTAGAATTTTACTTAGCTAAAGATATATACCCTTGGTTGTTACTTTATGAGATGCTTAAAGCATTCATTGAGGTCGAACGACCATCAAAAATATTTGTAATGCATAACTATTCTCTTTTTGGGGTTTTATTATCCTTTGTACAAGAAAAAGGGGTAGAAGTTGTGATTATTGCCCCCTATTTCTGGAGAAAGATTGAGAGATTATTTAGATTACTTGCCTTAATTCCCCAAAATGTGAGGAGAATAAGCGATGCACTAGCGAATGTATTCAAATGGAAGGGGAGGTATAGATTGGGAAGGAGTCATGGTAAAAACGGCGTAATAGTTTTTGTAAGTACCCCTAATCCCACAAAAATGCTAATACCAATATTCAAAAAGCTTCATGATATAGGAATTGATTTTGTGACGTTCAGTTTTGATTTGGATCTGATAACGAATGCTAAAGAAATACTCAAGAGGGAAAACTTAGAATTTGTAAGAATAGAAAGCTACGGGACTTTAAAAGATATTTATGAAAACATCAAATACATGATGAATATTGGGACAATATTACATGACATTCATAAAAATGAATCCATGTTATATAAAAATCTTGATTTGCGAGATATATTGTTGAATCTGGTGAGTTATCACTTTTATAGTAAACCACTTATAGCGGGTTTTGCGAGGATGTCTTCACGGGTTATACAGATGGAACACCCTAAGTTAATAATTTCGGCTAATACAAAGAACTGGGATGGAAGGTTATTTACTGAAATAGGAAATAGCTGTGGCATCAATACGTTAACTATTCAGGAAGGATTGTATGAAATCCCTTCATTCCATCACATGTTTAATAGTAAAAGAATTGCATTGCAGGGCGAGGAAGTAAAAAACGATTTTCTGAAAAGTGGTGTTGAAGAGGGAAGATTAGTTGTTACTGGTGCTCCTGTATATGATTTTATAAAGGATAATGTAACGATTAGGAAGGAAGCAAATAACTTTCAATATTTGGACAAATATCGAATAGATTTGAAAAAGAGCTTAATAGTTTTTGCGTCTCAACCTTGCGATAAGAAGCTGTATAAAATTGAGGAAAAAAGAAGAATCCTTGTGGGCCTTAGAATGGCAATGGCGAGTTTTCCAGATAAGACGCTCGTTGTTAAGTTACATCCGTATGAAAGTTACGAGGAATTGCCTGATAGCATATTAGAAAAAGATTGCGATAAAAATATAGTTGTAATGAAGGATATTAATATCTTTGATTTAATATATATATGTGATTTATTAATTACAAAATGGTCAACTTGTGCACTTGAAGCGATATTATTGGATAAGCATGTGATGACGATAAATTTGGGTCTTGCACCAGACCCGTTCCCATACGCGGATAATAATGTGGCATTGGGCGTATATAAGGAGGAGGATATAATGCCTTCGCTAAGGAGAATATTGTATGACAGAAATACGAAAGAGAAGCTAAGGGAGAACCGTTCCAAATTTATTGAAAAATTTGCTTACAGATTAGATGGAAATGCAACAGATCGAATTCTATCTTTAGTGCAAGAAATGATAACAAACTGAACAATCATATGGAACGTCAAAAAATCAGCTGTCTACTCACAATCGTTATGTATCATTATGTTCGAAGTTTAGAGCACTCTCGGTTTCCTGAAATAAAGGGATTAACGACAGAACAGTTCAAAGAGCAAATTGCTTACATAAAGAAATATTACAATGTCATCGGGGGTAATGATCTTTTGGGCGCGATTAGTTCGGAGACCGAAATTCCGCCTAAGGCGCTATTGCTTACCTTCGACGACGGTTATAGCGATCATTTCGCGCAGGTATTTCCAATTCTCGATGAGAAAGGAATCACCGCCTGTTTTTTTCCTCCGGCCAAATGCATTCTTGAGAAAAAGGTACTTGACGTAAATAAGATACATTTCATCTTAGCCTCCGTTTCTAATAAAACGGAGTTGGTTGATAGCATTTTCAACATGGTTACTGAGTCCCGTGGAGAGATTCAGCTCTTAAATAAAGATGACTACTGGAATAAGTTGGCTATTGCAAACCGCTTTGATTCAAAGGAAGTGGTCTTCATAAAGCGTATGCTACAGCGGGAGTTGCCAGAAAAGTTGCGGAAGATCATTATAGATAATCTGTTCAAGGAATACGTGAGTTCTGATGAAGAAGGATTCTCTCAGGAACTTTACATGAGTCTCGATCAGCTCCGGTGTTTATATAGGCACAGTATGTACATCGGCAGCCACGGATATGATCACTACTGGTTAGATCATTTGGAAAGTGGAGAACAAGAAACAGAGATTAACCGGTCAGTAGAATTCCTGAAGAGCATCACTGGGATGGAGGTGGAAGGGTGGATAATGTCCTATCCATACGGTGCTCACAATGATTCCCTATTAGCAATTCTTGCTAACCATGGCTGCAAATTAGGCTTAACGACCGAAATTGGTCTAGCCGATTTCAATCGGCACAACCCGTTAACTCTGCCACGCTTAGATACGAATGACCTGCCAACAGATGCTCAGGCTAAGCCAAATGGATGGACTACAAAGGCCATAGGATGATATGAGATTTTGTAATTAGGAAAAATAAAAATGATTATTGCACTTATTCCGGCGCGGGGCGGTTCGAAAAGGCTCCCGAGGAAAAACATTCGAGCGTTTGATGGGCGTCCTTTGATTTATTATAGCATTGCGATTGCAAAAGCCAATAAAGAAATAGGTCGGTGTATTGTTTCAACGGAAGATCATGAGATTGCGCAGGTTGCAACTGAATGTGGTGCGGAAGTTATTCAACGGCCGTTAGAACTTGCGGATGATTTAACCCCCACTGTGAGTGTAGCAAAACATGTCCTGTTGGAATTAGCCAAAGAGGGAAATAGACCCGATGCTGTCGTTACCCTTCAACCTAACTGTCCACTAAGACCGGTATATCTTCTAAACAAGGCCATTGCGCTATTTGTGACAAATGATGTTGATTCGGTAGTCTCGGTCACTGTGAGCCATCAAAAGTTAGGAGAAATCAAGGACGACTATTTTATACCTAGTTATCCTGTTGGGGTTCGGGCTCAAGATTTGAAACCATTATTTTTTGAAAACGGACTCATTTATGTATCTCGAACGAGTGTCATTTTTGAAAAAGGTAATCTTTTTGGAAGCCGTGTACTTCCATTATTAACAGATCCTCTTTATGCATACGGAGATATAGATACTGAGTTAGATTTTCAGCTATCCGAGTTTATTTTTAAGAAATTCAGAGATCGTTTTGCATTTTAAAATCAATTACAAAATCAGTGGGAAAGCTTATAAATAGAGTGGAAAATATGTTGTGGAGTGCTAGGGTTTTTGTAACAGTTTGTTAACGGAAATTTGTTAAGTAATTTTTGGGCATTTCCCGAACGCACGTAAATATTTGTATCGTAATTTCAGATAGTTTCAGCATTTATTGGGTTACCTATCAGGTTTGCACTTCTTCTGAATCAGACCGTGTAATCTCCCTAATAACTTAATTGAAGAATACGTAGCGAAAAGAGGCTCAGAGATGATCCCTGAAATACGATTAGGACATCGTGCGGTAGGCCAAGACCATCCACCCTTAGTGATTGCCGAGATAGGGATCAACCATGAAGGTAATTTTGATAAGGCCATCCGCATGGTAGACGATGCACACTCTGTGGGGTGTGAGTGTGTAAAATTCCAGTCCCACGTGATCGAGGATGAAATGATCCACAACGATGTTGTTCCGGGTAATGCAAATGAGAGCATATGGGATATTATGTCGCGCTGTGCCTTATCTGAGGAGGAAGAGAGGCGACTGAAGGCATACACTGAAGCCAAAGGCATGATCTATCTTTGCACCCCTTTTTCACGCGCTGCAGCCGATCGTTTAGAAAAGATGAATGTCTGTGCATATAAAATTGGATCTGGCGAATGCAACAATTATCCACTCGTGCGCCATATTGCTTCATACGGAAAGCCAGTGATTTTGAGCACAGGGATGAACGATCTCTCATCGATCACAACAGCGGTTGAGATCCTGCGACAGGCGGGGACTCCCTTTGCACTTCTTCATTGTACTTCGATGTATCCGACTCCCTATGAGAAAGTGCGATTAGGGGCTTTGTCGGAGTTGGCCACACATTTCCCGGATGCCGTAATAGGCCTAAGCGACCATTCATTAGGTAACTACACGTGTTTCGCTGCCGTGGCCTTGGGAGCAAGCATTTTAGAGAAACACTTTACCTCTGATAAGAATTGGCAAGGACCTGACATCCCAATTTCCATAAATCCCCGTGAACTGAGAGATCTTATCGAAGGAACAAAGGCGATAAAGATGGCGGTAGGTGGAACGAAAGATATTCTCCCCGAAGAACAACCGACCATTAACTTTGCCTACGCTTGCGTGGTTGCGATTCGTGATATCAAAGCCGGAGAAAGTCTTACCGAAGAAAATATCTGGGTCAAACGGCCGGGAAGTGGGGAGATAAAGGCGGTTCATTTCGAAAGTATTCTGAAGAAGAAAACACGAAAAGAAATTAAAAAGGATTCTCAATTAAAGTGGTCAGATCTGTGGTAGGTACATATACATTAATGAAGAAAAGCATGGCGCTTGGAGGCTGAAGTGAAGAAAATCCTTTTTATTACAGGAACGCGTGCAGATTTTGGGAAGCTCAAGGCTTTAATCCAAGAAGTCAGCAACTCAAAAGAATTCGAACCACATATATTCTGTACTGGCATGCATATGCTTGCACGGTACGGTTCTACTGTTAATGAAATTAGAAAGAGTGGCTTCAAAAACATCTATACTTATATCAATCAAGATGGATCCAATAACTTTGGAATGGATGTATTGCTTGCGAATACCATTCTCGGACTTACCTACTACACGCGTGAAGTTCCCCCCGATTTGATAGTGGTGCATGGTGACCGTATCGAGGCACTTGCTGGTGTCATTGTTGGAGCTCTAAATAATACCCTTGTCGCGCATATTGAGGGCGGCGAGGTTTCAGGGACAATCGATGGACTGATACGCCATGCCATCACGAAACTGGCGCATATCCATTTCGTTTCGAATGAAGAGGCGCGCAGGCGCCTTATTCAAATGGGCGAAATACCGGAGACAATATTTGTGATTGGTTCACCAGATATTGACATCATGCTCTCAGATAACCTGCCAAGCTTGTCGAAAGTAAAGAATAGGTATGGAATTAAGTTTTCAGAATATGCGATTTTCATCTACCATCCCGTAACGACCGAGATCCATCTCATGAAAAGAAATATCGGAATTATCAGGGAAGCCCTGGAAGCTTCTAATTTAAATTTTGTGGTTATTTATCCAAATAATGATAATGGATCACATATTATAATGGAAGCTTATGAGCACTTGGCCAAGAACGAGCATTTCCGATTTATTCCCTCGATGCGGTTTGAATACTTTCTTTCTCTTTTGAAAAATACCATGGCCGTTGTTGGAAATTCGAGTGCGGGTATACGGGAAGCCCCGGTGTTTGGAGTGCCAACCTTGAATATAGGATCGAGACAAAAGAATCGTTTCAATCATACTTCCATCATCAATTTAAGCGAAAATAAAGAAGAAATTATACGGGCTTTGAAAAACATCCAGCGGAATGAGCTACCATCAATGCACTTTGGAAATGGAAAGAGTGCGGGAATGTTTATAAAAGAGTTAAGAAACCCTCAGTTATGGAGCACGCCCTGCCAAAAACAATTTCAGGACCTTGACTTAATCCTGCCGGTTCAATCAATTTAAAGGTGGGTATTGAATCTTCGAAGGGGCATAGGGTGTAATGTAAAAGTGAGATGATAATGACGCGAAGAGTAAACGCGCGAGGTGATTTAAAGATAAGTGTTAGAACGAATTAAATTGTATCTAGGAGAATGTGAACTTGGAAACCAATGAGCGTGGTCAGCTTCAGTTTCAGCCTTCGGAAGTTATGCCAGGCATAAGAAACATCATCAGACAAGGTTCTATTTACTCAATAACGAAAGTGGTGTTATTGATGTTTAGTATCGTTACATTTCCTATATTTACGCGAGTACTTTCTAAAGAAGAGTATGGTTTGATGCATCTAATAACAATTGTGCTGATGATGGCGGGTCTCATTTGCTCCGGGGATTTGAAGGATGCGATATTAAGATTTTATGGGGAGTGTGAGCGAAAGAATGAATTAAAATTACTCATCTCCAATACATTTACAGGGTCTCTATTGATTGCGATCGTTGGATATTTGCTAACGGTTCTGGTGGCTTTTGTAATGTTTGAATTTGGCATAATATCCGACGATGTATTTAAAATCATTCTCATTTCCTTTTTAGCAATAATAGCAGGAAATATTATCACTCCGATACAAACCATTTATAGAGTTAGGGAAGAGGCTCTGAAATATAACGCGGTGTCACTCATAAGCAAACTCATGACAACTGGTTTATGTATCACCTTCGTCGTTTATCTATCAAAAGGTCTATACGGTCTGTTCGTGGGCCAAATAATAGGCGAGGGGCTTATTGCGACCACTCTATTCATTATATTCATGAAACAATATGGGTTCGGAATGCTGAGTATTTCTCTTCATCACCTGAAAATATTCCTGAAATATAGTTCCCCGTTGATTGTAAATGGGATATTTTCTTATCTAACAAATTTTGGGGATCGGTTTCTGCTTGCCATGTATTTGGGTCAATCGAGCGTTGCTACATACGCGGTTGCTTATGCCTTGCCCGATTATATACAAACGGCTGTTATCTTATCTCTGAATATGGTCTTATATCCCGTTATCATGAACCTGTGGGGAAAGGGTAAGGCTAAAGAAGCCGAGGGGATGTTAAGTAATTTCCTGATCATATATGTTGTTATCGCAATTCCTATGGTATTCGGTCTTATTTCTCTTCGATATGAGATTATTGAAGTCTTGGCATCAGAAAAGTATGTTCAAGCTGCAGAATTGATAACGCTGTTAACACTGGGGATAATGATCAGGGGATTGGAGTTTCCTTTAGCTGCAGGGTTGTACAAAGTGAAAAGGACTGATTTGATTGCGTTGGTGAATATAGGCGGACTTATTGTCAACGTCGTATTGAATGTTATTCTCATTCCAATCTACGGTTTGCAAGGAGCAGCGTTTGCCACATTCGGGAGTTATGTTGCAGTCTTATTCGTCACTTATGGATTATCGAGGAAATATGAAAAAATCACCATCAATCTTAGGGAAGTTATGAAGTTTACAGCGATTTCAATATCAGTTTCGGCTGTCATGTTGGTTGCGTTGAATTTTATTAATATGAAACCATTGGGTCTGGTTTACGACCTTAGCTGCAAAATTGTTGTGGGGATCTTCATTTACTGTTGTGGCGTATTTATTTTTGTTAAAAAAATTGAGAGGGTTGATAAAAAAGTTGGACTATAAACAAAAGGCGCGGAAAAATTAAGGGGGGGGCGTATCCTTTCATTGGAAAAAGAAACAAAAAGGAGACGCCACTATGGAAAAGAGTAGGATTCCGGATGGGTTGAGGTCAAGCAAAACGTATGAGATGTTGGAGGCCGCCGGTTCGACAGAGGGGTCCTGGAAATTGAAGAGGTTGATCCAAGACATCTACGAGAAGGGATAGAGTATGCTTACCTTTATTCTATCTGTTCTTAAAGAGATACTTCTACCGATTATTTACGGTGGAGGAATCGTTGTAATGATAATTAGTATTTTCTGGCGACCTGAGTGGGGGCTATTCTTGATAGTTGCTCTGAGGCCTCAACCGAATATCTATTATAAATTCTATAGCTTCCCCATGGGTCAACATTTCTTAGATTTGGCATTTTTAGCAGTTCTTGTTGGAATGGTGGTAAACAAAAGAGGGCTTGTAAAAAATGTAAACTCAATAGTAATTACTATTTTTATCGTAATTAGTTATCTTGCACTTGTGAATTGTTCTATGAGGTTTAATCTTCCTTTCCCCGTGACCATAGAGAATCCGTTGCTTGCGGACTGGAAGAACTATGCCGAGATGATTGCTATGTATTTCCTCGCGTTAAATGCAATAGAGAGTGAACGCGATCAGAAATCGGTGGTAATTATAATGTGTTTAGCCGTTTTATTTATTTCAATAAGAACTTACCGGGATTATACAGCCGGAGGAGCGTTTTCGGAAGACAGCCGGTATGGAGGTCCTTTCGAAACTGTACATCTGAACCCCAATCACTTTGCTGCTTTTATTGCGGAGTATTCTTCAGTTTTCCTTGGTCTTTTTCTGTTGGATAAAAATAGGGTGCGGAAATGGCTATATTTGGCGACTGTTCTATTTAGTCTGCATCCGCTTTTCTTTTCGTATTCAAGGGGGGCTTACATAGCGGCTTTTGGTGTTTTGGTTTTTTTTGGCCTTATAAGAAAAAGAAGTTTGCTTATTTTGGTTTTTTGCCTTTATTTAGGGTGGCAGGCCATATTGCCTGCATCAGTTGTTGATCGAATCAGTATGACAGCAAGCCAGAACGGAGAGCTTGAAAATTCCGCTGCGATGAGGCTGGAAATATGGAATTACGCGATAGATCTATACAAACAGAATCGAATTTTTGGGGTAGGTTTTGGAGGTTATGCATTATCAGTACTTGAGAAAACAGGCCATCCCAGGGATTCGCACAATATTTATCTGAAGACGTTGAGTGAACAGGGAATCGTTGGGTTAGTTTTATTATTGTTGGTTTTTTGTATGGCTTTTTATAGTGGCTGGAAACTGTTCAAAATGGGAAAAACGCCATTTCAGCAAGGACTGGGGTTAGGGTTTTTGGGTTGTATAGTGGCATTGATGATTACAAATATGTTTGGAGACCGTTGGTCTTATGACGTTTTGGGGACTTATTTTTGGGTTTTCTGGGCAATGGTGGATAGAGGTATTTTAATTACTGAAACGGCCAAACAGAATGCCGGGCTGATTGAAAATACAGTTCCTGCTGAAGGGAGTGTATATCAAGTGGCAGAAGGAGGAAGAAATGCATAAATTGATGTCGTTTGGTACCTTCATAATCTTATTGCTGATAGCTTTCGGTTCTATTGCTTCAAGCAGCGCAGGAGAAATTTATTATGTCTCCCCAACTGGATCTGACGGGAATAGCGGATCTCAAAATAGCCCCTGGGCTACTGTCCAGTATGCTGGAGAAAAAGCAAAGCCCGGTGATACCATTCTTGTACGTGGCGGTACATATCAAGAGGGCGAAGTTTGGCTCAGAGCCAAATTTGGACATTGTGGGGCTCCAGGGAAAATGCTGACCATTAAGGCATATCCCAAAGAGGTTCCCGTCTTCGTCAATAGTAGAAGACCGTTTATCATCGATTGTAATTATATTCGCGTTGAAGGATTGCATTTTAAGAACGGAAAATCCATCGGCGCTGGGGGTAATACCGTGCAAATTGTTAATAATACCTTTACCGGCTCAGGATATGGGTGGGCTCCAGTCGAGGTTGGTGGTACTAATATTCTGGTGGAAGGAAATACGTGCGATATCGAAGGTAATACCGTGGGGACTCAAGGCCACTGTTACTATGTTCACCACGGCTCCAATATTGTCGTCAGGAATAACATGGCAAAAGGTATGACCGGCTATGGCATTCATG
>DASPQI010000069.1:0-3285 GCA_035625045.1 Syntrophales bacterium
TATCCTGTGGATGCGTTGAAGAACCTGCTGTTGGAGTAAACTACTGGCAAAGGCTGATGGAAGATTCAGATAGAGCAAGAATAGCGAAGAATCAGGAAGGAGACACTTAGATGAAATACTTGATTGTTTATGCACATCCCAACCCCAGGAGTTTCAACCACGCCATTCTGGAAACAATATCGGAAGAATTAGAGAAGAACAAAAAGGAATTTAAAGTAAGAGACCTATATAAGATTGGTTTCAACCCCGTTCTTTCGACAAAAGATTTGTTAGCCATTCAGAATGGTGCTGTTCCCAAAGACATAAAAAAGGAACAGAATTTCATCAGCAAGGCAGATACTCTCATTTTTATATTTCCGATTTGGTGGTCAGCCATGCCAGCCATGTTAAAGGGCTATATTGACAGAGTGTTTTCCCTGGGGTTTGCCTATGATATAAAAGGGGATGATGTCATGGGATTGTTAAAGGGCAAGAGAGTTTTCATAGTAAGTACGACAGGGGCATCTAAAGAGGATTATGAAAAGCTGGGAGCTTTCAAGATGATGAGCATGGCAATCGATATGGCTATATTCCAGTTTAGCGGAATGAAGGTCATGGGGCATAAGTATTTTTCTTCCGTCCCATATGTATCACAGCAGGACAGGAAGAAGATGCTGAAGGAATTGAAGCTGTTGGTAAAGGAGAAGTTATTATAGGCGTTAAAAGTTTTTCGATGTCAACAGGTGCATCAATAGAATTCTTATGAGAGTGATAGACACCTCCATCCCATAGAGATACTTCAGGCTTCTTACACGGGTAACAGGTACTGAAACCGGGATATTATTTGCCAGCCAACCTAACACCCATATCAAATGCCTTCTGGCAATCAAGAGGGAATACTTCTTCATGCCTCTGCTTTTTCTTCACGGGGTCAAAACGGGTAGCCAGCACTTTGGAATAATCATCAAACTGGTAGGTATCAAAACTGCACATATATTCAGACCCCCCCAAGATTCTTCTGAGTGTCGCTTCATTACGGTTGAAATTAACAGCATATCCCCATTCCTTCATGATTTCCTCAGTGACATTCATGGTATAGATAAACCCGGTCCCTATCTTATTTGGGAAAAGCGACCCTGGGGGATCAGTATAGGTGGTGTACTGAAACAGCAACCGCTCCATGAATGACTTCATCTCCCCAGTAACAGTCCCCCAATAAATCGGGGAACCCAAGACAATGGCACCAGCTTGTTCAATCCTATTGAAAACGGGGGCAAGGTCATCCTGTACAGCACACCTGCCATAACTTTTACCGCCTATTGTCTTACAGGCAAAACAGCTTATGCATCCCTTGTAGTCAAGATCATAGAGATGAATGATTTCCGTCTCTGCTCCTTTTGAGGCCGCTCCTTCAAGAGCCTTGCCCAGTAGGGTTGCCGTATTCCATTGTTTCCTCGGACTTCCATTAAATGCCATTATTTTCACGTAATGTCTCCTATTTTGATGTTTCGATTTATTTCTGAGTCTACTTCAATGTCCCTTCTTGATGTGTATCAATCTTTTGAGGATGCTTTTGATTTTACTTTTTTCTTTTATTTCATGGAAAGACGGGGTGCTGGTAACCTTCTTACGGGGTTTCTTTGACATATCTTCTATTATAATAAAAACCTAAATGACAACCGCAAGTCTTCACTGACATTAGATGAGCAAATAGAGGGGTTGCAAAAGGTTCCTGAAATCCATGGAGATATAACGGTCTGTAATCACCCCCAAATTTGAGAAAAACAATAAGTTCTGGCGTCCTTTTACCGATGAATTTCGAGCCTGGCTAGTCCAGAGAGGGGTCTAACCATGTTTATATCAACTCATTGAATATATTGCTTACTCTATATGGACACTATTGAGAGACCAGATTTGGAGTCGAGGAGCATTGGAATTTTCGGAATAAGCTCTTCAAAATTCACATAGACTAGTGCTATAATTAGCACCTCTAGTCACTGTTCGGCAGATTCTAATCCATGGGGGTCGAACAAGACAGCGAAATGGACAGCTCATTACACAGTGGCCTACCACTCGTCTGGTACGCCAGCTACGCTTCGAACCTGAGCAAAAAACGTTTTCTTTGCTACATTCGCGGAGGCGTCCCTAGATGGTGCAACCGGGCGGAGCCGGGATGCAGAGACAAGACCGTTCCTAGGCTTACCAAACCGGTTTTGATTCCGCGTCCGATGTATTTTGCCACGAAATCCTCTGCCTGGGGTAGTGGCGGTGTCGCATTCCTCGGGCTTTCCAAAGCTCAAGAGAATTTCACTTTGGGTAGGATGTATTTGATAACGACGGAACAATTTATTGATACTGTCAGTCAGGAAAATAACAACATAGCAGTTTCTATCGATTTTGAAGCTGTGATAAGAAGTGGTTCAGCCATTTTTCATGATTTGGGGTATGGGAATATCGTATATCTCGGCGAAGACGAAGGATTTCCTATCTTTACATTTACAGCCTCGCGTGATCTCGGCCATGAGCCTTTCACCGCGCCGCCTGACAGTTATATCAAGACAATTGCGCTCGGACTCAGAGAAACCTACAATTTAGATAATGATCAAATCTGCCAGTATTTGATCGAGAAATCGGGGGTGAAAGGAAACATTGCTGTAAATACGCTCGCAAGTCTAATAGAAGATGGATTGAAATAGGCCGGAATCATTAGCAGGATCAACAGGGGTTCGGTTTGGTTCTCGTGCGGGTTTTTCAGGTCCAAGGCGAACCATCTCACAGTTCTTCATCACCACCCGCCAGACCGGTATTTGCTATCGATTGCGATACCTCCTCGAAAGCTGAAAAGGCCACATTTTGACAGATGGGCTACTGGCAACTGTATCAGAGTAATTGGTTGATTTGCAAGGAGAAAGGGCGATTCTATATGTTCCAGATAATTCTGTTAAATCCGGTTAAACCGCATAAAACTACTACAATTTACTACAGTGAATTTGTGCTGGATCTTGTGCCGAATCAATCTCTATTGATCTAATATAGTTTCACTGAAATGAAAAAAGAAGGACAAAATCGGACAGAATACATACCTAGTAAGGCCGAGTTAAAGCTCCTCGAAGCCTTGACAGATCCAGCTTTGCGCATGAAGACAGTGAGGGAACCGTGTCAGATAATAAAAATCAGCAGGACACTTACTATCGGCTTTTCCGGAAGCCGGAGTTTTGTGAGCTTTATAAGAGACTTTCGGTTGATATGATCAAGAATCATACTGGCCCCCTGATTAATGCGCTGATCAGAGGCCGTCAGAGGTAG
>DASPQI010000070.1:0-8488 GCA_035625045.1 Syntrophales bacterium
TAAGGACTGAGGCGAGATCATCTTTCCGCAGACGCCGCCGGAGCTGTTCGTGGCAACGGTCACCACCGGATCCACACCGATCTGAGTGGCGGTTACTTCCTGGAGTTTGCCGAAGAGGGCGTTCGAAGAGGTATCCGAACCTGTCATGAAGACCCCCAGCCAGCCGAGGAATGCCGCGAAGAACGGAAAGACCACCCCTGTTGTCGCAAAGGCATTGCCCAGGGTAATCGCCATTCCGGAGAAGTTCATTATATAGGCGAAGCCCAGAATCATCGAAATGGTCAAAATCGGCCAACGAAGCGTCTTCATCGTCTGACCAAAAACCTGAGCAGCGGTTTTCATCGACGCCCCCATTACCGGAATGGAGAAGAGGCCCGCAAAAAGGATTGCCGTGCCGGCGGCGCTGAATATGTTGAACGAGTAGACGGCAGCCATCGGCTTTCCGCCCCGGATCACCATGTTATGAAGTTCCGGGATAGGAATCTTCACCAGGGTATAATAATCGAGGACTTCTTTTATTGCTTTTATGCCCCATGCCGCAACGAAGACAGAAAGAATGATAAACGGCGCCCATGCCCTGAAGACCTGTCCACCGGTATAGTCGAGTGCCGCCCTGCCGTTGCTTTTGGGCTCATCCTCAAAATGCCAGCTTTCTTTCGGGTGCCAGAATCTGAGGAAAACGACAAGACACACGATGGAAACGATTGAAGCAATTATATCAGGAAGTAGTGGCCCTATATAATTTGCGGTAAACCACTGTGCCAAGGCAAATGATCCGCCGCTCACGAACGCAGCAGGCCATACCTCCATACCCTTTTTCCATCCACTCATCAGAATTACCATATATAGTGGAATGAGAATGCTAATGAAAGGGAGCTGCCGCCCGACCATCTGGCTCATTGCCATCTGGTCAACACCGGAGACCTGGGCGCCCACGACTATAGGAATGCCGATAGCGCCAAATGCCACCGGTGCCGTGTTTGCCAGGAGACAGATGCCGGCGGCATAGAGGGGATTGAATCCCAAACCGGCTAGCATGGCGGCGGTGATTGCCACCGGTGTTCCAAATCCCGCCGCACCTTCGATAAAGGCCCCGAAGGAAAAGGCAATGAGGAGGGCCTGCATACGCCGGTCATCGGAAATGGTAGCCAAAGAATTCTTGATGATTTCAAACTCACCCGTTTTAACGGAGAGATTATAGATAAAGACGGCCGTAATAATTATCCAGCATACTGGCCACAGTCCAAACAACATCCCGTAAAAAGTTGACAGCAGGCTGTACTTTACAGGCATGCCGTAGACAAAGATTGATATTACGATGGCTATGGCAACGGCACTGAGGGCTGCCCAGTGTCCCTTCATTCTCTTATAGGCCAAGGCCCAGAAGAGATAGAGAATCGGTATGGCTGCAACCAGTGCCGAAAGGCCGAGGTTGTTTAAAGGATTCATTTCAATTGTCCAGGTCATGATGTCATCCCTCCTTCTTGTAATTTAAGTGATCAGTGATCATATTTCTGCCTTGATGATTGTTGTAACAGTGGTAGGTATAGATGTTATGATCGCATTGAATGAATGACACAGGTTATCTCCGTAAATCTTAAGGTGTCAAAATAGCTCGGTCATTTTATTTCAACCTATCAACCTGTCTAGTGGTCTGACCATATAATAGGTATACCGATATTGTCAAGCGTTTTTTACTTCATTTTATAATATTGCATTTTATCAAATTAAAACAATATTATATGTGTATTAAGCACCTTGTTATGACAGGTGTAATTCACATGAAATAAAAAAGTGATTGACAAATTTATACATTCTCTATTACATAGTGGTCAGACCATTGGACAGGTAAAGATCGATGAAATGAAGGTCTTGAGAGGTATCATAAAATGGATTTTCAGCCGATAAAAGCAAAGAAAATATATGAGGATATCGTTGAGCAGATCAAAATGCTCATGGCTAATGGGGATTTAAAACCCGGCGATAAGCTGCTTTCGGAAAGAGAACTTGCAGAAAAACTACAGGTAAGCAGGGCCGCAGTGCGCGAAGCCTTGCGTGCCCTGGAAATGATGGGGTTCGTGGAAATCAAAGCCGGCGGTGGAACTTTTATAAAGGAAACGGCGGCAGAAGGGATCATACAGCCGCTGGCCATGTTCGTAGCGGTGGAGAGGGGGGCCTTCTTTGAAATTTACGAAATAAGAAAGATCTTTGAGTCAGCTTCCGCGTATCTGGCTGCCCAAAGAGCGACAAGTATGGATCTAGCTAAAATCGAGGATTATCTGAATAAGATGAACACGGCGATGTCCATTGATGACTCTGAAAAGGGGGAAGACATGGATACGTCTTTCCACTATGCGATTGCCGAAGCTACGCACAACGGTTGGCTGCTGCGTCTTTTAAACACCATCTCCGACAGCTTTCATAAGACAGTGTCGGCTGCAAGAAAACAGTTGTATCTCACTCCAGGACATCCTGAAGAGCTGATCAAACAGCACACTAGAATCTATGAAGCCATCCGTGACAGGAATCCCAGACTTGCGAGGAAATACATGATGGAACATCTGAACTTTGCCGAATCCGCGATGGCAAAGACCTTAAAGATCAAACCAAAATTTACAATTCCGGGAAATGACGAGGCAAGTCAAAATAGAAACTCTTAATCGTGCAGGATTTTCAAATGAAAAAACCAATGGACATGATTAAAGGTGCTCTTGCGCAAGGACAGTTTGCATTGAGCGAGTATGATTCGAAACAGTTCCTTTCGAGTTACGGCATTCCGGTGAATCGCGAAGTTATCGCGGGAGATGCCTATTCAGCGGCGGCAGAGGCGGTGAAGATCGGCTTTCCCGTCGTTTTAAAGGCATCCGGGCCCAAACTATTTCACAAGACGGAAGTGGAGGGCATTGCCTTAAACCTGCGCACTGTTGAAGAAGTTAAAAAGGAAGGACAGCGCCTTTTGAAGATTCAAGGGAGTGAGGCTCTGCTGGTTCAGGAAATGGTAATGGGAACACGGGAACTCGTTTGCGGCCTTACAAAAGATCCTCAGCTTGGGCCATGCGTTATGTTCGGGGTTGGTGGAATTTTCGCTGAACTGCTTAACGATGTCGCCTTCCGTATCGCACCTCTTACAAACTGGGATGCCCTGGAAATGCTGCAGGAGATTAGGAGCAGGAAGATCATGGAACCTTTTCGGGGAGAGGCCGCCGTCGAGGTTGAACTTCTGTCTAAGACCCTGGTGACACTAGGGGAAATAGGGCTTAAGTTCGAGGATGTGTCCGAGATAGATATCAATCCCTTCAAAGTTCGTTCAGACGGCAAACCGGTTGCCGTGGATGCCCTCATCGTTCTTAAAGAAACCAATCTCTAAACCGATTAATCCGGAGATAATTAATGAAGAAAAAATTTGCCCCTTTTTTTGAACCGGACAGCGTTGCCATTATAGGCGCGTCCGCTACACCTGGTAGGCCGGGACACGAGGCCATACGAAACATCCTGGCCAATGACTATGCCGGAAAACTCTATCTTGTTAATCCACGAGGCGGCGAGATTCTCGGCACTCCTGTACTGCAATCAATTGCCGCCCTGCCTAAAGGGATTGATCTTGCGATTATCATACTCCCGGCAAAAGACACACCGCAGGCCTTGCGGGAATGTGCAGACAGAGGCATCCGACACGCGGTACTTTCTGCAGGCGGCTTTGCCGAGGTGGATGATTATGGGGCTAATATCCAACAGGAAACCATTGAAATCATCCGTGAAAAAAATATACGCGTCCTGGGCCCCAACACTTCGGGGCACACCTCAACGCCTCATAACTTCACCTCCACTTTCTTCCCTTTAGGGAAGATCCGCCGGGGCAGGGTTTCTTACATCGCACAAACCGGCAACTTCGCCACCCATACGATGAAATATATCCTTACGGGAGAGCATTTCGGCGTCTCCCGTGTTATAGGTTTGGGAAACAAGATAGACGTGGATGAGACGGAAGCCCTCGAATACCTGGCAGATGATTCGGAAACCACCGCGATCATCATGTACCTTGAAAGCATCAAGAGGCCGAGAAAGTTTCTGGAGGTTGCGAGAGAAGTGACGCGCGTTAAGCCGGTTATTGTGCTGAAGAGCGGCTCCACAGATGCGGGGAAATACGCAGCGGTTGCCCATACCGCAGCCATGGCCGCCGAGGACCGCCTCATCGACGCCCTCCTCCGCCAGGCCGGAGTCGTCCGCATCTGGGATTATACGCACCTGATCCTCGCGGGCAAGGCCCTTTCCATGATGCCGCTGCCAAAGGGAAACCGCGTGAGCTTTCTCGCGCCTTCCGGGGCGATGCTCGTTGTTCTTGCAGATCTCTGCATCAGACTAGGACTTGAAGTGCCTGATGTGCAACCGGAAACAGTACGGAGACTGGAGGAGATCAGCCCGCCCTTTATCCGCATGCGTAATCCCGTCGACATCTGGGCATCCGCGTCTGTGCACGGGGTTGAGTTCGGATATGGACAGGGTATGGAAGCGGTCATGAAAGATCCAAACATCGATGCCGTCGTTCCTATTATGATGCTCACCAAAGATACGGGCATTCCGCCCTACGATTTCATAGTAGAACTGGCAAAGAAATATCCTGCAAAGCCTCTGTTTGTTACCTTCAGCGCCGACAAAAAATACATGGATGAATGCAAAGATTTTGTCGAACCACGCGGGGTTCCGACGTTCCCCGAAATCGAGCAGCCCTTTGAGGTTCTTTCTATCCTGTACCGCTGCACCAGGGCCATGAACCGGTCACGGTAATTCATAACCAGGCTTTATGAAAAGCAGTAACGGTGAGGAATTAATCCTTTACTGCCGGCATAGTCTCTTACCTAAACCATTTATGGATTCACGACAGGCTCATTGCCCTATGATGACCTCGCCGGTGTCGGTGATCAGCTTTGCCGGAAGTTGGAAGAGTTTTTTAAAAATGTCGAAAACACCCCGAGCCATGGATTTGACGGGAATGGCGTTAACGGCAGGATCGTTCCATTTCCCCTTTGCCTCGAAATAGAGAGTTATCAAACCCTTTGTATCACTCGTAAGAATCCAGCCCACAACCGGAATACTGCTCACGATCTTGTCTACCGTCTGAAGCGGTTGTATTCCGATGTTAAGATCAAGCTCCTCGTTGATTATATCCGTTTTCCCCACAAGGGACATATTTATAGCGTTGCTGTTGACAAACAGGTCGCTACTGGACAGGATGCCGTCCTTTAAGGAAAGCGTGCCTGTGACTGTCGTGTACGGCATCCCGTCATTGACCATATCCGGCAGCTTGAATTTAAACAGTTGTGATACATTAAGGATGGAAAATAACTTGGACAGAAAGGCAAGCCTGTTGAGAGCGCCTTTTTCCATCTTGAGCGTTGCGGTTGCCTGCGCCTTTTTTTTAAAGTCGGAAGCGCTCACGCCTTCTGCGGTTACGTTGCCCCGCATCGTCACTGTACCTGTAATCAGCTCCTTTTCAGTTCCGGCATATTTCAAAATTTGTTCTGCCGACATCTCCTCAATGATAAAACCTGCCTGGCACTGCGTGACACCACCGGGAGAAAAAGTAAGATGACCAATGCCGGAAAATCTACCGTCAAAGACATTCATCGCCAGCGCAGGTATGTCTAGAGTCTGCTGCCGGTACGTTAACGTCGCGCGAAGGTCCGAGTAAAAGATCCGGCTTATCTTACCTTTATCGGATTGAACTGAGGCCTTCATGGACAATGCTGTTTTTTCCTTCCCGGGGACGTTTATTTTGGATAAGAGGACAACATCGTCCGTATCCAGATAAGGCGAGGAGACATGGATATTGAAAAAAGGTTTTTCAACATCCGGCATGGAGCCCGTTACATTGAAGATCGAATCATTAAACCGGGCAGACAGCCACTTTATTTGCAGACCTTTGTCCTTGAAGACGATGTTCCCTGCGAAGTTTCTCAGCTTGATCTCACCGGCCTGACTCCGTAATCCGAGATCTTCAAGATCGAGGATGGCCGAAGCAGCGGTCACGCTGATGGATGGATTTTTGAAGTCCGTCAGCATGACTCTGCCCCTTATCAGGGAATTCCCGATATGCCCCGCAAGCGGTGATGTATTGAACCTGTTTTCTCTCAGATTAACCGTGCCGCTGAGCGTACTGACTGTCTTCGCCGTTTCGGCGGGCTTGAAAGAAATATCGGAAAATTTGATACTGCCGCGCCAGCGTAGGTCCGCGATGGATTTGGCCATGCCGCTGCCGGTAACAGATAATTGGACACGCCCGCGGGGCTGATATTTCATAATTCGAGGCAGATTTGCGGAAAAGTCCTCCATTTGAAATGACGTCGAATTAACACTGAAGGAAGTAATTTGCTTGTCTTTGATATCGTAAAGTCCGGCTGCGTTGACAGTCAAATTGGCAAGCTGGTAGGAAAATGATTCAAGCCGCACCTCATTACTTTTGAAGCTGGTTTTAAAAGTAAGCCGGTTGCCCTGCGCTTGCGGTTTAGTGAAGACGTCGCTGTAGCTGTACGCTGCCCCTGAGAGATCCCAGTTGCCTTCCAATGTATAGTTGTTCAGCGTACCTGATCCCGACATTTGGAGGGTGCTCGTCCCTGTGAAGGTGAACTTTTCGTCTCTATCCCTGCCAAAAAGCCATGCTATCTCTTTTTGACCGGGCGTCATGGTCATAGCGAACGGGTACTCTGTCGGGGCTGACGTACAGTAATTGGTGATCCTTCCTTCCAGTGTCATAGGGGATTCCCCGAAATTACCGGACATGCCGTGCAGGAGGAAGTCCCTGCCCTGCAGCCCCAGCTCGCCTTTGATCCCACTGAAAGTGGGTACGTCCCTGCCATAGGCAAGCAATCCCTTATCCACACCTGCTTTGATATAGAGAACGTTGTAATTGTCATTTACTTCCATATGTGCGATCTGGCTGACCCGCCCGTTGAGACTGCCTTCTTTAATCTGGTATGTTCCCCCTTTAATGCGCGTTCGATAAAATCGGCAACACCTCGGGGTATGATGCCGTAAGGAATAAAATGGCCGAACTTCTCCATGGGAATGGGAGAGGAGGATGCCGTCGCTGTGATCAGCGGGTCATCCTTATCGATATCTTTGATCGCAAAGCTGCCCGAAACTTTAACGCCGTCAACCGAAAGATTCAGTGCCTCAATAATGATCTCAGAAGGGCTGCGTTTTAATGTATAGTCCAGACTTACTTCTTTTGGGGTGAGGGCGGCGTGGAATACCTCCGGATAATGCAGGTTCAAACGCTTTAATCCAATCGATCCTTCTGAACTGAATTGATATGGATTTCCTTTAAGACGGATATCCAGATCCAGGACCCCTGCCACCTTGAGGAAAGGCACATACTTTTCATAGTATGGCCGGTACCGTTCGATGCTGATGTCGGCTGCGGTGATCCTGGCATCGATACTGCTCTTCGCGAGAGGTTCATCCTTCTCGGAGAGCCTAAAATATCCAGTGACAGACAGATTACCATTCTTTCCGTTCTGGATTATGGAGGTCGAGATATTAATACTGCTTTTTTTCCCCGGGGCAGGATAACCTATCTTCAGATCGATGTCGTCCAGAATCGTTGTCAACCCTGCTGGGACAATCCATTCATCGGTGAATGTCACGTTGCCATGATTAACGGCCATTCTTTCAACCTCCACGGCTGGGGTTTCCTTTTGGCCCTCCAGGAGGTCGTTGATATTGAAGATGCCTTCGCGGTCCCTGTATATTACCGCCGTTGGTCTCTCAAGAAACACCTCTTTGAAGATAATTTTTTTCCACAGCAGGGGGAGAATAGCCACTCTGAAGGTAATCTTTTCAATTGTCGCGAAGGTGTCCTGGCTATCCTTTTCTTTGATCTTGATCCCACTGAAAGTAAAGGTGGGGCCAAAATAGAAGGAGAAATCCCCCTTGTCGTATGATACCTCACGGTTCAGTTTCTTGTTGAGGGCACTGATGATGTCTCCCTTATAGGCATCAAGGTTGGATAGCTTGATCAGGACTACGGTAATGCCAGCGGCAGCAGAAATGAGAACGATGAGAGTTATCAGAAGTACGGCAATCGTTTTTCGCGACGGTTTCTTCATAAAATATAGAATAAACAGGTCAATTAAAAAAAGAAAGATAAAACTAATAAGCAATCGTGAAAATGGTATACATTTCGCATTTGGAGTTTATAACATACAGTGAATTTATATAAAAACTCCAATATGAGATAAGAATTGATTAACTTACTGAAATAATTGATCAAAATTTCTGCCTAAAATTTGTGCAAAGAGGTCAAAATCATCAAAAATTGAAGGTTTTTGATAATCATCAACATAGTTATCAACAGCCTTATTCACATACTCGTTTATCTCTCTGTCAACAATTCCCGGAAGGCTTATCCCTGCTCGTTTCCCACACCGGGCTTTTCGTAATGCCCATCAGTAATGTAAATCCGTCGCCTTGCTTATTCTTGTAGAGAGCT
>DASPQI010000071.1:0-7261 GCA_035625045.1 Syntrophales bacterium
CGGGGAGACAGTCAACCTGGCATATGTGGATCAGAGCCGCGACGTTCTCGATCCAAACAAGACTGTCTGGGAGGTAATTTCTGAAGGTTACGACACAATACAACTTGGTGGTATCCAGGTCAACTCCCGTGCCTATGTAGCGCGGTTCAATTTTTCCGGGACAGACCAGCAGAAAAAGGTTGGTATCCTGTCAGGGGGTGAACGGAACCGGGTTCACCTTGCACGGATGCTGAAAGAGGGGGCCAATGTACTCCTTCTGGATGAACCGACCAATGACCTTGATGTAAATACCCTGCGGGCGCTGGAGGAGGCTCTTGAGAATTTTGCCGGTTGTGCCGTGGTAATCAGCCATGACCGCTGGTTCCTCGACCGCATTGCCACGTACATCCTTTCCTTTGAGGGTGACAGCAAAACAATCTGGTTTGACGGGAACTATTCCGAGTATGAAGCGGATAGAAAGGCGCGCCTTGGCGCAGCCGCCGACCAGCCTCACCGGATCAAGTACCGACAGCTAACGAGAATATAGAGCCTGATTTAACCGATGCGTTGAGGGTGTTTTAAATTTATGAACGTAATGGTAATCGTCGCACATCCCAATGTGAAGAGTTTCAATCGAGCCATTGCCGATGCTGCTGTGAAAATATTACGGAGGAATGGGCATGGCGTTATGTTTCACGATCTCTACGAAGAAGGGTTTGCCCCCGTCCTGCCCGGAGATGAGATTCCTAGAGATGCTCACCTTCAAACTGATATTGAGAGGTATTGCACTGAAGTGTGCACCGCGGAGGGTTTTGTGATAATTCATCCGAACTGGTGGGGACAGCCTCCCGCAATCCTCAAAGGATGGATTGATAGAGTGTTCCGACCCGGAGTGGCTTATGAATTTCAGGAAGGCGACAGCGGCGAGGGGGTTCCCATAGGGCTGCTGAGAGCCGAAGCTGCCATTGTATTTAATACATCGAATACACTGAACGAGAGAGAAATGGAGGTATTTGGTGATCCGCTGGAAACATTATGGGAAAAGTGCATCTTTGCACTCTGCGGGGTGAAGAATTTTTATCGAAAAATGTTCGGTGTCATCATTACGAGCACACCGGAGCAGCGTCTTGAATGGCTCAAGCATGCGGAGGAAGTGATCAACAGATATTTTCCCGCCCATGCTGCTTCATAAATAAGTACAGGGAAATCTAGCTCGCGCCTGTATACCTAAGGTATATAGATAGTAAAAACGCCTCCCCCCAAGGATCCGCCGTTAACTATAGATATATAACCTTCCCTATCCTTTTTTGTATGAGATTTTGCCACAAGCATGGAAAAGTAGAGACCTAGTCCCGTGCTTCCGGTATTGATGTCGACAGTTCTTTTGTAAGATGAATCTTTCTTGTCGATAATACGCATGGATTCCGGATATCCGGGGCCATTGTCCTCTATCTTTAATAAGAGGTATTCGCCCTCTTTGACGGCACTGATCTTAACTTTGTCTTTCGCATAGCGAAATGCATTATTCAGCACATTGTCCAAAACGCCGGATATCAAACTGTGGTCAAAGGCCCAGAATAATTCCTCCGGACATTCAGTTTCGATTTTTATCCCCTTTGAACTGAGCAGGGGTTCAGCCTGCAATACCGTGTCCTCGATAAATTCATACACAGAGTAGTAATCCATGTTGATCATGAATTGAGATCTTTCAGCCTTATATAAAGACAGCAGGCGGATCAGGCTGTAATTCAGGCGTTTGATTTCGTACTGAAACATGTAAAATCCCTGGTATAAAGAGCAGTCCTGTTCTTTACACTGTTCAATAATCTCTTCCAACGTATTGAAGAGCATCCCGAGAGAATTTTTCGTATCATGAAGAGTGGATGCAAGTATATCGAGAAAGTCCATTTTATCATTCATGATATCAGGCCTCCCGGTTCAGTTCGTTGTATATTTTCATCAGATTTTCGAGGTCTTTGTACGCGGGATCAATATTCTTTACGCGATCGAGGTATTTCATGGCTTTCTCAAGAAGAAGGGTCTCGCTACCGTTTTTCTGCATATAAAGTATAAGGGCGTGAGCTGCATTGGCGTTGATTACCTTGTTCGTTGGCAGGTTAGCAACAGCTTGTTCGAAGAATTCAATGGCTTTACTGAGATTGCCTTCTCTCACCAGTCTGACACCCTCATTGTTGAGCTTAATGATTTCATTGCGTGCCATGGAGATAATCTCCCGCCCTTTATCTGCGATATTGAGATCTTTAAAAACGGCCTGGACGTCGCTTATTAATTCCTGGTCTTCGTGGTTGCTTTGAATGAGACGCCGGATGATGGCCTTGCCGCTTTCTTCATTTCCCGTCAGGAAGAAGGCCTTTGCAAGATCGAGTTCTACACTGGAGGGCAGCGTATCGGGTAGAGTGGCTGACAGTTGGGTTGCCTTTGCCAGTGCCTTCCTGGCATCCTTTTCACGATTCATCTTTTTGTAGGCTAAACTCTCCGTCACGGAAATCTGTAACCCAGCCTCCGGACTATTAATGAATTCCTTGCCTGCATCATTCAATACTTTGAGACCTTCTTCCGGGACATTTCTCTCCACAAATACCTTGGCCAGACTTGTATAATCAGAAGGACTCTTGAAAAAGGAATGCTTGCCTTGTCTGACTGCCTCTTTAAACGACTGCTCGGCTGTAATAAAATCTTTATTTTTGTATGCTATATTTCCCAAGGCCTTTTGTCGAAGGATAGCTTTTGGAGAAATGAGTATGGCATCCTGAAGAACCTTTTGTGCTTCTTTCGGATTTCCCATTTTTTCATGGGTAAGGGCAAGCCAGTCATAGGCGGCAACGTTCTTGTTATTTTTTACAATGATTTTCTCAAATATATCTTTTGCCGCATCATAATCACCCGTTATGAATTTAGTCTTACCCAGACCAAGCATTGCCCATGGCAGGTTACCCATAGATAATACTTCTTCATAGAATACCGCTGCCTCCGTATAGTCTCCTTTTTTTGTAAGGATTTCTCCCTTAAGTTTGAGCAGCTCGGTACGGTTTCTTGTGTTGCTTCTAATTAGCTCATCGCAAATGGCAATGGCATTTGCATAGTCATTCTTCTCAATTGCCCTTTCAATGTTTTTAAGATTCTCTTTCTTTCTAATGGAATCCCTTAATTTCTTTTCCAGGGTCATCTTGGTAAATGGTTTGATTAAATAATCATCTGGCTGATACTCAAGGGCGCCCATGACCATGTCTGTAGTGTTTAATGCGGTAACCATTATAAATATGTTAGAATAATCAATATACCCGCGGTATTTTGCCTCCTCAAGAACCTGCTGACCATCCTTGCCGGCCCCAAGATTGTAATCGCACAGAATGATGTCGTATTTTTTATAAGATAATTTTTTTACTGCGTCCTCACCGTCTGCAGCTTCATCAATTTCGTTTATGTTAAATGACCGCAACATCCTCCTTATGGTAAGGCGGAAGTTAAAGAAATCTTCCACTACAAGAACTTTTTTCTTTTTCAAATTGATGATAGAAGGCGGTTGGAAAGAAGGTATATTTTTCTTAGTTATTGCCACAATTACCCCCGATTAATTAATTGTCTTGTACCATTTCTATAAAATAGATTTATTCACCCCCTTTTCTAAAGGGGGCTGGAGGGCTGTCCCCCGCTAGCAGGGGTTGGGGGTGGCCCTATATCACCAATAATCCCTCCATAAATCCCTCCATATCTCCCTTTATAAAAGGGAGACAAAGTTCCAATGTGTCACTCCCGCGAAGGCGGGAGTCCAGTAGTCCGAGCCCTGGATTCCCTCCTTCGAGGGAATTACTGACAATTTGGTTATCCTCTTTTTAAAAAGGGGGCCTGGGGGAATTTTATTCCCTCTGCAAAAATCCCTCTCTGTCTCCCTTTATAAGAGGGATACTTAATGAAATAGAAATTTTTCTACTAAGTTGAAATTAAGTAAATTTATCACACATAATTTATGAATGCAAACATCACATTGTGTTTCGTTAAAATTATCGCTTGTAAATATTTTATTTTTTTTAGATCACGCTGAAAAAAGTTAACTGTAACATCATGAATCCGCCTGCTTCTTGGAAGCCGGGTTCTTATGATGCACCGGTAACAGTCACTTTGCAGTCCTTCTCGCAATATATATACTTGACATGGTTATAAAAAAGTGTGTTATTTGCAATTCACTGATACAAGAATCTTTAGAAAGAAAACAGATGAATCGAGAGAAACGCATCCGTAATATAGAACCGAAGGATCGGACCCGAATCGAAGAGATGGTTATTTCATCGGGGAAATTCAATGATGTCGAGATAGAAACCGCACTAGAACTGGTCGATGATGCCTTGAGAGAAGGAGAGGCAAGCGGCTATATCTTTGTTGTTCTCGAATACGGTAGGGAGCATTCTGTATTACACGGGTACGCCTGTTATGGTCCAACTCCCCTCACACAAGGGGTGTATGATTTATACTGGATTGTGGTTGATCCGTCTGCCCAGAGGAAGGGATATGGAAGGTATCTGCTTGAGTATGTTGAACAGGATGTAATAAAGCGCGGCGGGCGGATGTTACTCATTGAGACGTCATCCCAGGAAACTTATAGCGCCACCATTCGTTTTTACGAGAGGAACGGGTACCAGCAGGTGGCGCGTATCAAGAATTTTTACCGCATAGGTGACGATAAGCTGGTGTTTTCAAAAGAACTGACATAAATTTTGATGCTCCGAACACCTGATACCAATCTTCATCCAATTTGTTTTATATTGTCCAAATCCGCAAATGAGGTCACAAAGGGAATTATATGCCTCTCAACGGTTGGAAGAATTTAGTAGATAGCTGCTCATTCAGGGGGAAAGAACAATACCCGATAGCGGCCTACTCCGAGTATATGCCGCCGATACATTTAGGTTGTAGACCCTACGGTGGAATGACGAATCACTTTTTCTCTGATGATGATCTTTACGGGTTCCCGGTCACAGAATACGAAGAGCATTATGAATTGCGTCCAGGCCTGGAAAGTATCGTTCATCAGGTTCTGGAGACATTGGTTCCACTGGTCCGCGGAGAAGCTGCCAGACACCTTGCCAAAAATAAACTGGTTAATAATCCGTACTGGCCTCCTGCGTTTGCAGAACGGGCAAAAACACTAAATAATGAACGATTCGTACTGATCATGCCGCTTGCTCTTTCTCTTACTCAGGACGACAAAGGCAGGAGACGCTGGACCTTTTTCGGCGGCAGCGAACAAGGTCCAGCTCGTCCCTTCTGGAAGAGTTTCTTTACATCTCACGGCAGCGAAATCCCGTCTGAAAAGGCCATGGGTTTCATTAGAGCCATTCTGAACGAAGCTTATGGTGAAACTTTTGAGAAGTTGTCTGATCTTCATCGAATCGGATTTCGCATTTTTGTGGAGGATGGAGATCAGTACAAAACTCTGCGGCCAGCCTGGGCGTCGCACTTCCTTTGGAGCCGGGAGATGCCGCTGAGAGGCGTAAAATATCTTCTGAACTTTGAGCCCTTTGAGAGGCTTCCAGCGAATGTGAAGAGGGCCTACTTTGCGGGTGAACTCAACCTGCTGCCCTTCCCGGGAAGCTTGCTATTCTGGGGCGTTCCCGATTATTTGACATTGCAGCGCGAAGTGGCATTTGCCAACCAGATCCCTCTGTTACATTTGATAGAACGTCATGAGTCTCCTTATGGACTTCGTGTGCCGCAATCCGGCTGGATGCATGTACCACACCCTGACCATTCATTGCCCGATGAAGATCACGGACCGATTAGGAATACCTTCCAGCGAACCCATCGCTGGGCCAGGGTGCATCGCTATGAAGATGAACTTGCGACTCCCGGCCGCCAGGATCATATCGCTAAAGTTCTTTTCAGCACGACTCCTGATGACCTGGAGCTTTATGGTAAACCCATGGCCCGCAACAGCCAGATCTGGGCTCAGGATCACCGTCTAATACTTGATGGCCCAAACGCTGATAAAGCAGAAATTTCTGCCGCCATCAGGTCGATCAATCAAGGCGGTCTATTCGGATATCGATTTTATTACCCACCTATGCGCGTCGGATCTTATCAGATATACTGGCATCGTCCTCTTGTAGCGTGCCTGTCCCACAATACGGAGAGACCAGTTGTCTTAGCGGATACTCTTCTTGGATATCTCACTGCCTATGATGCAAAGCGTCTCGACCTGCATCATCCGATCGAACTTTGGCCCCATCTTTACAAACGAAGCACACATGCAGCGGCTATAGAACTTTTTAAAGACAAGAAACATGAGCAAAAAACAGTTACAAGAATTCTGAATCTATTGGAGGCTAAGGACCATTTAGGAATTGAAAAGATCCCGCAATCATTTGCCAGACAGATACTGATGTTGCCCGAAAACAGGACTCTTGATGCATGGCTCGAATCCCTGCCGGAAATTGGGGGTAATACAGAGCAAGGTCATATTGTCGCCCATAAATTACAAGATATAATCGGACATAAAGCACTGACTCAGCCGGTTTCAGGAAGAAACCGATTGCCGGCGTCAATGACTTTTGGCAGTACAGCTATTCGTTCTTTTGAAACCCGATATTGGACAAATATAGTCAGTCTTTCGACAGGTAAATTTATAAATAAAGCCAATTCTGACTGCATCCTGGAGCCTGTGACTCAGAGGATCTTGAAGCATCACCATCGGGACCTGGATGCGCTTGGTGATTATCTGCTTGCGTACTATAGGCAAATCATCGCGGCGTGCGGGATGCAGGGAATTGCCTTGGTCGGTGACCTTCCATTCCGATGGAAGACTGATTTCAAGTTCGACTGGTGGGGTGGTTGGGTTAATGATCAGGAGGGGCGCCTTGAGGAACGTAATCTCATGGTAGCAATTCCTGGGCGTGACCGTAGTCGGGCTGTCATCATGGCGGATCATTATGATACTGCTTACATGGAAGACATTTATTACAAGGAGAAAGGCGGCTCTGGCGCCCGTCTTGCAGCTGCCGGAGCGGATGACAATCACTCGGCAACCGCCACGCTTATGGGTGCCGTGCCTGTTTTCTGTGACCTCAGCCGAAAGGGGAATTTAGGTTGTGATATCTGGATTATCCACTTGACAGGCGAGGAATTTCCCTCAGACTGCCTTGGTTCACGGCATCTCTGCCAGCAGCTTGTGGAAGGCACGTTGAAGTTACGCTTATCTGGAGATCAAGAAAAAGACCTGTCGGATGTTAAAATCCAGGGGGCATTTATTCTGGATATGATTGCGCAC
>DASPQI010000072.1:0-6587 GCA_035625045.1 Syntrophales bacterium
AGGTTGCGTGTCCGCTGGGATACGACCCGCTCCTGGATTGTCTTACACAGGGTTTGACTCTATCACTGAGCATAAACGGGCGCGGTCTATTAAAGGTTTCTTTGGCACGACTCACAATAAAGCTCTCATCCTTTTCCAGGCGTTCGAAAAATTTTACGGTAATGGGCAAATTCTCCGGCGTGAATTTTGGTCCCAAGACATTGCCGGCAACCTGAAAGATTGTCAGCGTCACGTCAGCCTGAGCGGCGGCTTCCTCCTCAGATGTACGCTTCTCCTGTATCCGGATGAGTTCCTGAATTTCAGCCTGAGTCTCAGGCGAATCATTCGTAGGGGGAGGCGCGAGTATCTTCGCGAGGTCCACCTGGTCCGGCGAAATGAAACTCCCTCTTTCCGCCAGTGCGGGAGAGAATAAAAATGCAAACACAACAGCGATGGATAGAATTTGCCTGAAACGTCTCATAGGTTTTCCTCCTCAAAATACCTCCAAGAGTTTGAGAACAACGACATGAACTCTACACTTTCTGAAGGTGTATGTATAATTATGGTACGTCCTATCTTGCTACCTTGACCGGCCGTGGTGTCAGTATCCGGAGAAGGTCTCCCGTTGCCATCTCCGCGAGAAGCCCCTTCCTCCCGGCATTGATAAGAATCTTCTGAAAACTAAGAATGGTTTCTTCGATGTATACGGGGAGGTTCTTTCTTATACCGAACGAAGAAGTGCCTCCGACCATGTATCCCGTGTGCTTTTGCGCTGTTTCCGGATCACAGGGATGGACGGACTTGACACCAAGAATGCGGGCAAGTTCCTTCGTGGAAACTTCCCTGTCACCGTGCATGAGGATGATAAAAGGTCTCTTCTGATCATCCTCCATGACCAGGGTCTTGATCGTCATGTGCTCGTCCACACCAAGCTCCCTTGCAGCCACCTCTGTACCGCCTCTCTCCTCATATTTATAGGGGCGAAGAATGAAGTTCACCTTTTCATCCCTGAGGACTCGAACCGCAGGAGTTGCCGGAAAATGATCTTTCATCACCATAAGCTCGCTGCCTGATTCCACAATGGTCACAACTTCATCTGTGCTTTATAAATCCTGGATATTGTTAATATGATACATGTTTATTGCGCATATTACAATGCCATAAAATTTATCTTTAACCCTGCTTGATTAAATTCAGCCAGCGGATAATATCCATTTTTCCAGCGAATTTTTTGCAGACAGAAAAATTAAATATATCTGTTGGAAATGACGATAAGAAATCATATAAACATCCGCTCTCGATATTTGAACCATAACAGCAACATTTTGATGAAAACATTTTTTATGTAATACATGACATGTTCAGTTTACTAATTAGAGGAGGAGGCATAAGATGAGACTGCTGGTTGTGGATGACGACCCGGGTATTATGAATATACTGTGTATATCACTGAAGGAATCCGGTTATGAACTTGATGAGGCGAATGACGGGAGCGAAGCTGTTGAGCTGCTTCAGAACAATTTATACGACGTTGTTATTACAGATGCTGTAATGCCTAAAATGAACGGCGCGGAAGTCTGCAAATTCATAAAGTCGCATTATCCTGATACGTATACAATCGGCATAAGTGGCTACCCTGACTCTCTGAAAAAGCTAAAGAATGAAGGCGCCGATATCTGCTTTACCAAGCCTTTCAGCATTGACCAAATAAAGAGAGCTATAAAAAATCACTTTTGTTCGTCCCTGCCCAATTCTTGATCTCTCTGTATCATGCTTTCAGACGGACACCCGGCAATCGCTCTATTTTTTCATAACCCATGAATTGATACGGCCGTCGGGGTATCGTCCTATGCTAAATTGTAGTCGCTAATTTCCCATCTATCAAGTCTCTCGAATGCCTCTTGCACTGATTTTAATAAAACATCTATCTTGATTGGTTTGACAAAAAAATCGTCAAATCCAACTGTGCGACAATCCAAAAGACCATAGAAATTGCTGTAACCGGTCATGGCGAAAATAATGCCGATTGTATTTTTCTTCCTTATTGTCTTGCAGAGATCAAAACCGTTCATGCCGGGAAGATTGATGTCCAGAAGCATGACCATGATACTTTCTCGTCTGAGAATTTCCATTGCTTCCTCTGCGCTGCCCGCAGTCAAGACTATATACCCTGCCGAACTTAAGGCTTCCTTCAACAGATCGATGATTAGAGCCTCATCATCCACGACTAAGACTTTTTTTTCATTCACGGCAGCCTCCTTCCATATATGTCCATGGTTTATTCATCTCCATTACGAAGTCTCTATCACGCTGTACTCCAGTTTCGTTCCAGTCTATACTTGAACCCATAAGGGGATATAAAGTGGCTGTTCAAGTCACTTACTTGGATTCGGCATACCTTCATCAGCTTCCTTATCCAGTTCGCGTGGACCACCTTTCTTCATCCGTTCCAGCATATTCTGCGCCACCTTATTACCCAGACCGGCCGCCGCCTTCAAGTCTTCCATCGCTTTACTATTCATCCGCAGCGCCCGATAGCTTCTACTTCGGAACATATAGGCAATGGCCACTGACGGCTTCATCTCAATTGCGCTGGACAAGACCCTGACTGAATCTCTGAATCGCTTTGTGCGATAGTAAATGTTTCCTAATTCACAAAGCACAGCATAGTCCCACTTATGCAATTGAACCGCTTTTTCCAATTCAGCAACGGCCAGGGAATATTCCCTTTGCTGACTATATATGTTGGCCTTCATGATCAGCGCACCGACATGCCCAGGGCGAAGGCGAAGAACGGTCGTCAAGTCATCCATGGCCTTATCGTATTCCTTCATAATGAAATAAGTGCGGCCTCGATGAAAATAAGCGGCCGCCTCCTTGGGCATGGCTGCGATGGCCTGGTTGAAGTTGTCGATAGCCTTTTCGTATTCCTTCATCTGGATGAAGGCGCTCCCCCGCAGAATATAGGGAGTTATTGCCTTTGAATCCAAATCAATAGCCTTGTTGAACTGCTCAATTGCCTGGGGATATTGTTTCTCTCTCAGGAGGGACAGCCCCTGCTGGGTAATATCCTTTGCAGAGAGACCGGCTACCGTCTGGTCATATTCCTTTTGCACTGTGGCAACCCTGTCGCTATTCGCAAGGGAGGAACTTTTTTTCAGTTCCGCGACTTCTTTTCTCAGCCTCTCGATTTCTTTCAATGAATCATCGGCCTTGGTCCGCAGCCGCTGCAACTCCTCGGCATCCTCCTCATTTTTTTTGATGGCCATGATGGCCTCAGTCACCTGGTCCGGGTCTGCCTTGATCTGCGCCTTCATGTAATACTCAGAGCCGTTCCAGCGCTCGGTGATGATGATGGTAGCCACTGTGCCTCCCGTGAAGGAGACGATCTCATCCTTCGTCAGCTGGGCATCTCGAACCTCGGTGCGGCTGGTCAGAAAGGTACCCAGTTCCTCCAGGAGAAGGCGCTTGATCTGTTCCAGGGTGATTGCACGGCTCGTGAGTTTGCTGTCCGCCTCGCTTGCCTGATACGTGTACTCCCGCGTGAATTCTACGGACTTGGCGTCGGCTGAAACCGGAATAATTGCCGATAAAATGACCAAACACACTATGAATGCGAAGAAACTTTTCATGGATGCCTCCTCTCGTATTAAACTTATCCCTGATTCTTGTGCTAAGGAAACATGACAGCAATAAATTTTCAATAATCAACTACTGTCCCTTTTTATTAAATACTAAGTTTTTCTCTCTCGGAAATTCAACCTTTCCCTGAGAATCTTAAGGTGTCTCCTGCTCACCGGCACACGGTGACCGGATTTTGTTTTGATTTCAGCAAGCATGTTTTCTCGAAAAATAATCTCGTCGATGCGGTCAATATTAACGAGAAACTGTTTATGGCACCGAATAAGATCGGTCCTGTCCTCAAGCACCTTGAGCGTAAGGTCGGTAAAGAACTCACCGCCCTGGCAGATTACATATACTCCCGCTTCATTGGATCTTACGTACTCGACTTCAAATACATTGATGAGCTTGATTTTGGAGAAAAGAACGCATGGTATCTTCTTGATATCCGCACCTGCGTAAACCGGCTTCTCACCCCCGTTTAACATCCTCTTGAGTTTCCAGACGGTCTTGGCTAGACTGCTTTTCTCCACCGGTTTGAGGAGATAGTCGAGGGTGTTTTCCTCAAATGCCTTGAGGGCATATTCATCATAGGCGGTGACGAAAACGACATTTGGCATTAACTTCTCGTCAATCATGCTGAGAAGCTCGAAACCGTTTATCACCGGCATCTGTACATCAAGAAAGAGGACGTCCGGCTTTTCCTTTTTGATTGCCTGAATCGCTTCGAGGGCGTTTGCGCACTTCCCCGAGATGATGAAATCACCGGTTTCCACGAGCAAGGCCTCAAGCTCTTCGCGCGCGTGTATTTCATCATCCACGATAAGGGCGCGCATCATAACTTGTGAACCTCCAGAGGGATTTTTATGGTTAGACGCGTCATTTTATTCGGCACACAGGGAATCGTCGTTCCATATTCATTGCCAAAGAGGCTCTTGATCCGCCTGTCGACGATCTTTATTCCGAGACCGTCGCCTGTTGAATTTTCACGGAAGCTGCCGGCATTATCCTCGATCTCAATAAATGCCAGACTGTCGTCCCGGTAAGCGTGAATTTTTGCTGTCCCCTGTTCCAGCATATTAGAAATCCCGTGTTTGATGGCATTTTCTATTAGCGGCTGAAGGGTGAACGTGGGGACTCTCAGTTTCAGCAGGGGGGGATCGATATCCATCTGTATCACCAAACGGTCATCGAACCGCGCCTTTTCGATCTGCAGGTAGGAGTTTACCTCGTCGAGTTCTTCTTCAAGTGTGGAAAGGTCATTGCCGCGTTTCAGGTTCTTCCGGAAAAAATTGGAAAGATGGGTGAGCAGCTCTCTCGCCCTGGCCGCATTATTGCGGGTAATAGAAATAATAGTATTTAGAGAGTTGAACAGGAAATGAGGGTTTATCTGCGCCTGAAGGAGTTTCAGCTCCGTCTGTATGAGAAGGTTCTTCTGTCTCTCATACCGGGACAGCAAAAGCTGGTTCGAAAGAAGGTTAGTGATCCCTTCCCCGAGTGTTTTATTCATATTGAGGAATTGCTTGTTCCTGGGCTCGTAGAGCTTGATCGTTCCGATCACATCATTGTCGATATGAAGAGGAACCACCAGCACGGAATTGAGCGGGCACACATTGGACAGGGGACAGATGTAACGCTCCCTTTCGCCGTCGGCGAAGATGACTTTATTTTCCGCGATTGCTGTCTTTGTTAAAGGCGAAACAATGGGACCGCCCGGCTGGTGGTGGTCTGAACCATGGCCGATGAATGCCATAACTTTTTCTCTGTCGGTAATGGCCACCGCACCCACACCCGTCTCTTCGTGAATGATCCTTGCCAGATCCACAGCCGTTTCCTGGTTAATCCCCCTGCCGAGGAAGTTCAGCGTCCTTCCCGCGATCTTGAATGCCTTTGCCGATGAGATGGCCGCAACCCTTTCGTACACATTTTTCTGGTCATGACCGATACTCACGAAAAGAGCGGTACCCACAGAGCTTGATAGGATCATCGGCATGGCAATGACTTTGACGACGGCAAGGGCATCCTCATATGGCCGACAAACAAGGAGGATAATGGCCACCTGGACCATTTCCGCAAAAAAGGTGGTGATAAAGGCAACCTTGGGGTTGAATACGAGATCCGTCCTGTTTGTTCTGCGCAGGTAGAGATGCACGAGTCCGCCGATGGTACCCTCGACCGTCGTGGATAAACCACAGGAGAAAGCGGTGAATCCGCCCAGAGAATATCTGTGGAGCCCGCCTGTGAATCCTACGGCAGTCCCAAGGATAGGTCCTCCGATTATACCGGCCAGCACCGGGCCTATGGCCCTCGTATTAGCGATGGCATCCTGAATGGGTATACCGAGGTATGTCCCCATTATAGATACGGCAGAAAAGAAAAAGTAGAGATAGATCTTGTCGCGCGCGCGGAGGGAGTCGGTGGTAAGTGGCTTAAACCACGGCGACTTGCAATACAGATAGGCTATGACCAGAAAAACCGACATCGCCTGGATCAAGCGAAATAGAAGTTCCATTTCCCCCCGGAATGTGTCCTTTCTTGAATAGGAAATATATTAACAACAGCAAGAGGTGTCAATGGCAAATACGCCGTGCCACAAGTACAATGATAAGTGCCATGGCTAGACCATTTCTTCAGACGCGGCACAACTATTTCTCATTGACAGATGTGCACATTTCCCTTACTCTTTTAATAAGTCACATCAGACTGTTAAATAACTCCCAGAGGGCATCTAATATGAAGAAATTATATCTATCAAATTCTGACAAGAAGATCGGTGGTGTGTGCGGCGGCATAGGAGAATATTATGACAAAGATCCCACACTGATAAGGATCCTTTTTATTCTGGTAATCCTATTTTCATTTGGATTCGGCATCTTAGCCTATCTGGCCATGTGGCTTATCATCCCGAAGAAGCCGGATTCACAGCAGGATCGGCTTTAGAAGAAAAGTGCACCCAGTCAATTCATAAGTTGACAAAACATTTTATC
>DASPQI010000073.1:0-3304 GCA_035625045.1 Syntrophales bacterium
CCCACCACCAAGGTCCTACTTGCGATCCTTTGACGCCTCGCCACCTGCTTGCTATAATCTCTCTCAGACATGGTAATTTCTCCTTTCTGTTTTGTTGTTTCTGGATAATTCAACTTTAACAGAAGGAAATTACCATGTCTCTCTCCACTTCCTTATAGTAAGCTGTAATCAAGTTTTGACAAATTCCGCCAAAAGGTGTAGATTTCTTTCCATAATTATTCCGGTTGTTGAAATATGGAGCTAAGGTCTTTGTCAATGATCCCGGAAAATTTGCCTACCTCGGTGGTGGTGGTGTCGGCGGAGCTATTTTCGAGTTGATGAGTAGTTGAAGTTAAATAGGTCATATCATTTTTTATTTAATTCTATTTTTGTCAGGAAAAATATGTTTCTAAGGTAGGAATATGTGTTTGATAAGAGATTAAAATAAAGGAGAGCCCGCGTGCCATCGATACGTCCTATGAAAGCATCGCTTTGACGGCCCAAAAATAATATATGCTCTGGGAATTTTTCCCAGGGCATCACACGATCATCGGGTGGATGATAGGGTTTATTTTTGATCAAATTTTTAGAAAAGGAGGAAGCCATGAGAGGGTGCAGCAAAATTGGAGTAATTTTTATTGGCCTGTTTTTGTTGCTGTTGTGTGCTCCCTTAGATCCAGGGCTATCGGTAGCGGCCGCGGCAGACAAAAAGCCCACCGCTGTTAAGGCAGATCAGGATGACAAAATAGGGAAACCCAACGCGAAGTTTGACGTCAATAAAATGTCGGACATGTCCGACTTCGATCCCACGACATCGGCGCTGCAAGGACACGTCCAAGGGGATACCATCAAGATTGCCTATGTGAATGCCTTTTCCGGAGCGGCGGCCGAGAATGGCCCGATCCACATGATGCCACTTCAGTTTGCCGCCCACGACATCAACAAGCGGGGGGGCATCTGGGTGGATGGCAAAAAGAGACTGATTGAGATCATTCAGGCCGATCACATGTCCAAGCCGGACCAATGCAAGACTATCTGTGAAAGGATGGTTCTCCAGGAGAAGGTCCATGTCCTCATGGGTACCTCCGGCAGCAACTTGATGAAGATCATCAACCAAACGGGAAACAAGTATAAAGTCATCAGCGTCAATGAGGGGGCTCTGGCAGATGAGCTCCAGGACGCCGTGAATTTCGGACGCTATTCTTTCATGCCCTCACCGACGACTGATCAGATCGGCCGCGGGATGGCATATTACTACGGCCAGATCCGGAAGAAGGAAAAGAAATTTTATATTCTTTGCCAGGATTATAGTTTCGGACACGACATGGCCGATTCGTTTAAGGCAGGATTGAAGGAATACTTCCCGGGGGGGGCAGATTGTCGGTGAAGATTACCACAAGCTTTTCCTTACGGACTTTGCCCCCTACCTGGAAAAGATCAAGGCCTCCGGCGCCGAGGTCATCTATACGGGTGACTGGATTCCGGACGCAGCCAATCTTTTGAAGCAGGCCCGTCAGATGGGCATAAAGCTTCCCTTCGCCAACCTTTTCGTAAACGAGCCAAATTTTCTCCATGAAGTGGGCGTAGAGGCAACAAAAGGCCTGGTGAATATCGATGTCTATGATATGCCCCAGGCCTTCAAAAACTATCCGGACTATATAAAATTCTACAAAGCCTGGAACAATGGGTGGAAAAAAGGCTGGAAGGCCCCCTTCAATACACGGCTGTATGAACATGGGTCCGGTAGCATGGGTTTATACGGTGCGAGCGGTTACTGGCTTCTCAGCGTCATTGAGCGGGCCAAGAGTCTGGATCCCGAAAAGATCATCAAGGTCTGGGAGGGGGATGTCTATCAGTACCCCAACGGCAAAATTGTGAAAATGCGGGCCTGCGACCACAAGACCACCCAGCCCTTGAGGGTTGCCGAATACGTACCGCCGGCGGAACAGAAGGCATCTTTCTCGATTCCCCCGTATTACTGGTACCAAGGCACATCGTACAATGGGCCGGAATGGTTCGTCCCGGCAAGCAAGGTCTTTCCGCCGATGGACCAGAAGCTGGATCGCTGCATGGGGAAGAATGCCTGGGGAGAATAGATGAGCTAAGAAAGCCATGAATTAGGAATTGGTATTATAAGACTTAAAATATCCAGGTACAGCCCGACGGCAGCATGAAGATATTGACAGACTGGGTAAGGATTACGAAGTAATTGGATAAAGAGTACGTGCCTGCGCTGGCGATTCGTGTCCGTAACTGAGATTTTCACAGGCGACCAGCTGGTGCAGAACCGAAATCTGGTTATCTAGCAAAGTCCGAGTAATTTATTTCATCTCAAACAATAGTTAGGAAAATATCTGTCCTTGCCCTTATTTAGGGCAAGGACTTTTTTGTTGGTTGGAAGGTAAAGATGAGAAAAATAATTCATTCATGAATGGGTCCGAATTTTGTAAAAGGCTAAATTAAAAAAACTGAGCTATGTTCATCCGGAAGATTCAATAGATTAACCTGTTGACCTGCCCCGAATGTCAAGGGAGGACGGAAACGCAATGTCTCGCTCTTTCATTATCCATATTTCTGCCCGAAATCGTTAAACTTGAGGTTTTCTTGAAATGAGGACTTGTAGGTGTAGTCGGTAACCCTCTTTCCCGACGACTTCTTCCTGTAATCCACATCTTTATAAATTGACTGAAATGTCATGATTTCCAACAATAATCAGTAAATTATTAGCTTGACAAAATTAGCAATCCGAGCGTTTAATCTATTTTATTGAAAGGAGCATCTTATGAGAAGTAAATTTTATAAATCCATGATGGTTATCTTGATAATCATCATTTTCCTTTTATTCTCATCTGCCTCTGCCCAACACAAGGAGAGCGAGTTGTTTGATTGGGTAATCTCTGAATCCACCAAGGCTATTGCGCTAAACCCAAATTCGGCGGAGGCCTATTACAATCGCGGCACTGCCTATTCATATAAAGGTCAATTAGATCAGGCGATCTCTGATTACACCAAGGCTCTTGAGATAAACCCGAGGAATGCCGAGGCCTACTACAATCGCGGGACTGCATATGGTAAAAAAGGTCAATTAGATCGGGCGATCTCAGATTATAATAAGGCTCTTGAGATAGACGCAAAGTATGCGGATGCTTACTACAATCGGGGGATTACTTATTACTTGAAGAAAGAATATAAAAAATCGTGGGAGGACGTTGAAAGAGCACAAAGTTTACACTACCAGATTCCTCCGCAATTTCTTGATGCACTTCGGAAGGCTTCAGGAAGACAAAATTGAGGAAGGGAACTAACACACTTTCAAACCGAAATC
>DASPQI010000074.1:0-8948 GCA_035625045.1 Syntrophales bacterium
GCTACCCGATTATAAGCGGTTTTGGATTCTCGTTTTTCTATCAATTGTATTCGAAGTGTAATCACCTTTATCAATTCTACCTCTTGCTATCATCAAGAAGCAGCAAAACAACGCAACTGCCGCCACAATCAGGTGGGCGCATAGTATCAACCAATCGTGGGTAGAAATCTGCAACAAAGTTATTGTCTTGTAAATCGAGTAGCCTACAAGCGACATCCACACGAACAAAACAAAGACACTTACCCATTGATTAATCTTAGACACAGATACACTGAGGGGACCCGTTACAAGCTTTTCAGATAAGGAAACCAATCCAGGACGTTCCAATATGGTCTTATATAGTGGACCAGTGATTTAATCTTCAAGCAGGTCAAGATGATTTTCCCAGTTTTCCTGCCAATATTTACTTCCTCTGTTGACCAAGTACAATGCAAATGTAAAGACAAAACCGATCGACCCCACAATGAATGATAAGAAGAATTTAGTTGGAATATGCTGAGATGAAAGAATCGCAAAATAGCCTGCAAAAGCAACTGCAATAAGAGCCCAGAAGTAGCCCGCCCGTTTCCAATAAAGTTCAATTTCAAACTTTCTTATGTCTGAAACTTGATTGAATGCAGCCTTTAATTTTTCCGATTTAGGATTCTTGGTTTCAAATTTATTGTCGTACTCATCCTGTGTCATTTTGTATTCCTTTCACCTTATAACAGTGTTTATATGTATCTTGTATAAAAACTCAAACGCCGCAAATTTGCGGTATATCATCCCGAGAAAATATCTAATGCCTACAATGCTAACAGCTTAATCCATAAGGGCTGTCAAAAATATTCTCAATTATTGAGTGGGGTTTTATACAGATCCATATAATACTACTCTATGTGCTCTCGTTATCTACAATAAATAACCCAGCTCTTCTTTGCGTAACAGGCTTCCAATAATTAGTTTGTCCTGTATAATGCTACGTTCATATATAAGCAATACTAAAAAATTTACAGGTTTATACGAGTTTTACCTGGTATTATTTATAACCTGACGACATTACCGTATTCTGACTTAGATAATAATTATCGATAGAAAGTATGAACAACAATCATAAACTTCAATGTGATAACTTTGAAGAGAATACCACCCCTCGCCGAAAAAATCACGCTCAAAATCTGCGCGTTTCATACCGTATTCAATAAACCGGTACGGCAATCAAATACTTTCCTTTGTAATTTGAGTTTTTATTTATTTTATCATGACTCATTGTATGGGAAGTGGTGGTTGATTATCAGACCTAATTCAGATAAATGATAAGACATGGAAAATATATGGATACTGCTGGCGGTGATTGCCGCCCTCTGTGGTGGAACCTCTGATGCCTTTACAAAGAAGGCTTTGCAACTTCATGATGAGTACACCATCGCATGGCTGCGCCAACTAGTGGTTGTACTTTTTCTGTCACCCTGTCTCTTCTTTATTCCCATCCCAGCTCTTGACGGAGATTTTTATAAAGCGTGCCTCTTTGCATTACCTTTTGAGGTGATTGCATACATCCTCTACCTGAAGGCAATAAAAATATCTCCCTTAAGCCTTACGGTTCCATTCCTGTCTTTAACACCTGTGTGTCTGATCATTATTCCCTACGTCATGTTGGGAGAATCGGTATCCTTCTGGGGCGGCATCGGCATACTGATGATTGCTCTTGGGAGTTATACTCTGAATCTGAAAGAAATCAGCAAAGGATTTCTGGAGCCGATTAAGGCCATCGGGAAAGAAATTGGTTCTGTCTTTATGATCATCGTTGCCATCATCTATAGTTTAACCAACACTTTCGGCAAACAGGCTATTAACCATTCATCCGCGCTTTTTTTCGGGGTGACATACAATCTGGCATTTTTCATTTTAGTAAGCCCGGTTATTTTCATGATCGGCAAAATCTATGTACGCGGTCGCATCTGCAAAGAGTCTTTGAAAATTTGTGTGCTACCAGGATTCTTCTCAGCCGTCACTGTGGTCTTCTATACCATTGCCATGAGCCTGGCGAATGTGGCATACACAGTCGCTGTTTGTCGCTTAAGTCTCCTGGTCGGCGTTATGTACGGTCATTTCCTCTTTAAGGAAACCGGCTTCAGAGAAAGACTGGCAGGTACGACTCTAATGCTTATTGGATTTTTGATCATTGCGCTGGAGTAATGATAATCAGGGATGGATCGTTCAATTCTAAAGTCCCGATGCAGGCAACTCATTTACTCAGATTTTCATCGAGCTGGTCTTTGCCTGGATTTGTCCCGGAATACAAGCCCATTCTATAAATATAATCCATAACAACCTTTGGGACCATGTTATCTATCGGTTGACCAGTCTTTACCCTGTGCCGTATCTCCGTAGAAGAGATGGACAGTTCAGGTTCTTCAATAATGGTTACATACGGGCGGAAGGCGTGGGGAATTCTTTTTTCTATTTCTTCTCTATTGTATCCCGGTCTTGCCGCAGCAATAAAATGACAGAGGCCGGGATACGTTTTTGATTTATCCCAGTTGATAATTGTCAGTACGGCATCCAATCCGGTTATAAAATAGATTTCACTCTGGTTGTCGTACATTTCTTTAAATGCCCTGATGGTATCCCCGGCATAGGTCGGGCAGTTGTTGCCGATCTCTATCTTTGAGGCTTCAAAGTGGGCATTGCCCGCAATCGCCGCACTGACCATGGCAAAACGGTGCTCTGCCGCGGTTATGTTATTTGTTATTTTGTGCGGAGGACAAAAGGCGGGGACAAAGACAACCTTCTCCAAATCAAATTTCAATCTGACAAATTCGGCCACAGCGAGATGACCGAAATGAATGGGATCAAAAGTGCCTCCCATGATGCCGATCTTGTGTACGTTTTTTTTCTCCAATTCCATTACAGCCTCAGATCAGAAAGATCAACCCTGTCAATACTGTCCGGGTTCCATCTGGGTTGATTATCCTTGTCGATAAGGCGTGCCCGAATGCCCTCACGAAAGTCAGGATGCCTGATGATAAACTGCATGGCCCGGAAGTCTGCCTCATAAACCTTGTTCATGGGAAGATGTTCATTGTGACGCAGCAGTTTCAAAGTCAGGGCCAGTGATGTGGGGGACCTCTCTGAAAGTCCCGACGTGATGCCTTCACAGGGTGAAAGCAGGATATGGCACACATGAAGGGAATCGATAATCTCCTGAAGGGATGTTCGGCCCGCAAAATATTCCTCCACCCATGTGTCTATATCCGGTCTCGGTACGATGTTTCTATCAAAATAGATTTTTAGATCCCTCATCAGCCGGGGCAGCAACTCCTTTGCGCTCGATATGCCGTTAGTCTTGAACGTCTCTATGGCACGTATCAGGTCATTGAGTCTTTTCGAATTTGTCAAGTGTGTGGCGAAACCCACGCGGACGCACTCGCTTCCCATCATTTCAAAACTCGTCAGTCCGAGATATTCCGGATAGCCAGGGGGGCATTTGCCGTGCATCCAGCCTGTCGCACCCACATCGGGGAAAAATCCTATCCTCGCTTCCGGCATGGCCATACGTGTTCTTTCTGTCGCAATCACCCAGTCGGCGCCAGATGCGATGCCAAGGCCGCCGCCCATAGTAATACCGTCGGCAATAACAATCACCGGCTTGGGGAATTGATGGATCATCAGATCAAGGGCGTATTCCTCCAGGAAGAACTGATTAATCTCGTCCATGTGGTCGTTCTGAACGCACAATGCCACATGCTTCATATCGCCGCCGGCGCAAAATCCCCTTTCGCCCAAGCCGTAAAAAAGAACCAACCTGCACGCATCGTCCGTGAATGCCTCATGCAGATAACCGGAAATAAGCCTGACCATTTCGAGGTTAAGGCTGTTCAATGCCTCTTTGCGATTTAGGATAATCGACATACCGGCACTGGTACGGCGCATTATTATGGGCGACTTTTCAGAGTCATGTCTGTTCATCAGTATGATCCGGATTTTTGAACTGGGGAATTGCTATGCGTATATACCTTAAATTTTATCTGAGTCGCAAACCTTTCTTTAACAATCGGCAAAAAAGGTTTTTCCTGCCTTGCAAATAAATCTTGTAATTCCATCAAAAAATCCTTACTCTGAATATAAAGCGCTTGGAAAGGGGAATAGCCATGGAGACACAACTTGATCCCAAACTTCCACTTTTGCAGGATGCGGACGTGGAAAATAAAATAGTCCTTTTACGTGTTGACCATAATGTGGTCAAAAAAGGCGCCATCGAAGACCCTTTCAGGATAGATCAGACCATTGGGACTATCTTTAATATCGTTGAGAGGGGCGGCAGACCGATCATTATGACGCATATCGGAAGGCCACGGGACAAGACAGGCAAGATTAAAGTCGATAAATCAACATCGGTGGAGCCTATTGCCGAATATCTGGAGCGCAAACTTCATACAAAGATCTATTGCCCCACGTTCAGGCCGGAAGGTGATGAAGGGATAAAAAGCATCGACACCTCGATAAATCTCGCTGTAAAAAATCTGAGAGAAAAAAAGATCGGCGCCATATACCTCCCGAATACAAGATGGTTTGCGGGTGAAGAATCGAAAGCGGAGTACAGTGATGACTTTGCACGCCAACTGGCGGGACTAGCCGACGTTTTTGTCAATGACGCCTTCGGCTCCTGGCAGCCGCATGTCTCCACCTACCATATCACAAAATATCTTCCGTCATTTGCAGGGTATCTCATGCAAAAGGAGATACAGAATCTCGCGCAGGTTCTTCAGCCCGAGAGACCGTTCATCTCCGTTGTGGCGGGCGCCAAGTACAACACAAAGATCGGACCCCTCAACGAGATATATAAGAAAGTGGATAAATTGATCCTCGGCGGGCTCATTTACAATACCTACCTGTGCGCGAAATATGGCGTTTCAATCAGCGGCATTGAACAAGAGGATATCGAAGCCGCCGGTAAGCTCGTCGAGATGGACAGCAAACAGCACAAGATACTGGAGCTTCCTTATGTGTATGAATCGGATACCATGGAGGGAAAGCTCGAGGGGAGATACAGGGTCAGGTCGATAAAGGAAATTAAGAAAGGCGACAAACTTCCCTATATTTTGGATGTTGCAAGAGAGTCATTCGAAGACCCGGAGATATCGGAAACACTGAACTCGGCAAGGACAATTTTTGTCAATGCCGTCATGGGATATACGCCGTATTTTACCGAAGGCTCCGCGGCCCTGGACAGCAAGATCGATCAGAATGTAAATGCAAATAAACTCTATGGAGGCGGTGATACGCTACAGGAATTCAAGAATCTGTGTCCCGGTCTTTATCTCTCGACTCTTGACAATTCAAAATACTATTTCTTCACAGGAGGCGGTACGGTGTTGAAGGCCATAGAGGAAGGCACGCCCTACGGACTTGAAGCGGTAAAGGCGCTCATCGATAATGGTGGTAAAGCTCCATAAAAATTTTCAGAAAGATCATATCACCATAGTTTACGATGCCATGTGGAATGGCACCCTTGTCATGGCTGAAAATATTGCCTGCGGGATTTATAAAGAGGTCTTTTCCCATAGTATCTGATCATAAACGGCAAGATATTTTTCAACAGCATCTTCCCACCGATTGCGCAATGCTGTGTTGTACGCCTCCGCTGACATCTTCAACCGGATGTCTGCGTCTGCAAGCAATGAAATGGTGTCAGCTACCCGGTCGGCTTCTTCCGGACTGTCAATAACGAATCCGTTAACACCCTCCTTGACAATATCCTTTGCCCCTACATGTCCGCTGATTATTACAGGCAATGATGAAGCCATGGCTTCCAGGACAGTTAGACCGAATGTGTCAAAACGTGAGAGCATAGAAAAAATATCAGAAGCAACATATAATTCAGGGATCTGATCATGCGGTAGAGCGCCCGTGTAGATGACGTTGTTTTGAATATCGGTTTTCTCGGCCAGGGATATGTATTTGCGGCTGTTACTTTTTCCAACGACGAGGAGTTTGAAATTTTTCTTGGAGTTTTTTTGTTTGAATTTAGCCAAACTGGTCATCAGGTAGTCAAGCCCTTTGATATCGTAGTTCATGGAGACAAAAATAATTACTATATCATCTTTGCCGTACTTCACTACGACATGTCTGATGATTAAGTCTTGCAAATCTCTCAGTATCAACGCCCGGGTGGATGACGGATACGTCACCAGGGGCGATATTTTTATATTCCTCTAGGAAAATTTCTTTTGTCAAACCTGAGACGGCAATATATTTCCCATGACTATTGTTATTGATGAACTTCCTGCCCACCCACATTGTCCCATAATCAAACAGGCTCGGCACTTTTTTCTTCCTGATGTCTTTGATCCAGAGATGATGCGGAATTCCATGGAGTGTGCATACGTCAGAACTGAAGATCCGTTCGTGCGTATGAACGATGTCAAAATTCCTGCGTGATAGTATAATCTCTGAAAAAAATGCAAAGCTGATGGTCGTTAAGAATTTTGGAAATGTGATAATTGGAATTTTGTGGAAGGTGATGTTTTCGGTATGATTTGTCTACTTATTTGCAAGAACGTGGACGTCAAAAAGACCTCTTTGCACAATGCGGTTCGTCAGTTCCGCCGTGTGGTTTTCCGCTCCGCCCAGCAAACCGTATTTGGGAATAACAACTGCAAGTTTCTTCCTGGGTACCACCTTATCAAAACCTCTCTTTCCGCTTGAACTCATGCGTTGAAGAAATTATTCGCAGATTACAAGATGACGAAGCCGAATTGTCGTGGGCCTTCCAGCATCAGGCGTTCTCCCATATATTTAATTTGATAAGAATGCAATACGAGTTTATGTTGTATTAATTACCAGGTGAAAGCTGGTATAAAAAAAGGTCACTACACCCTTTCTTACTCATCGAGAATGATTGAATAGAAGGTGAAAAAAAGTGATCAACCGGGAGGGGGAGGTATACCACCCGGTTGATCGTTTGATAAGGATTGTTTACTCGTTGCCGCCACCAGGGCCCATTTCCGGGCCACCGCCATGATGACCGGAACCGCCCTGCCATCCACGACCCCCACCCATGCAGGGACCGAAGCCATGCCTCATTTTGAGGGCTTTTAACTTTTCCCGCTGTTCCGGCGTCAGTACCTTGAGGACTTCCAGCCGATAAGCGGTCATTTTATCCTGCATTTGATCCCGCAGGGTTCTGATTTCTTTTTGTGCCGCCATGATCTTGTCCTTGTCCGGATTCGTCTGTAACCAGAGTAACTTTAGATCACCACGCTTGATGAACATCTTATCCCTAAGGGGTTTTATGTCTCTTAGGTGAGCTTCACGGAGGGCATTGACTTTCGCTGTCTGTTCCGCGGTCAGATCAAGTTTGGATAGTGCCATTATCTCACCACCATAACAGGCGCCTCCACCGCGCCCTCTTTCCATGCCCGGACCGACGGCAAATGCATAGGCTGCTAAAGCCATCACCGCAAGTACAGTGACCAATGTTAGTGTAAATTTTTTCATAAATTTATTCTCCTTTATAAATATTTCTTGCTTTTGATGACATAGAGAGCAATCAATATGCCAGATGATCTATATACAAAGTAACATATTTATTTTGTTCAATTCTTTACAAATTATTTGTTTTCTATAGTTATGATTGATTCTGTTAAAAAGAAATATATGGATAATAAGTATCCAGTTATGGTATCCAGTTGTTTAAAAAATATCCAGACACATATGAAGAGCGCGAAACAGCAGGGCAGGAAAAGATTTTTGGTTGGCATCTCACCCTGGTTCATCATCGGGGCGGCGGTAATTTTAGTGCCGATTTTCATCATGCTGACCATGCAGAATATCAATAAGCAAAGGGACTACACGACACAGTTGTTGATTGAAAAGGGAGAGGCCCTTATCAGATCTTTTGAAGCCGGTGCGAGAACAGGAATTGGCATGCATTGGAGCAGTTTTCAGCTACAGAAGTTGTTAATCGAGACGGCGGAACAGCCGGGTGTGGACTACATTATTCTTACAGACACAAATGGTGCAATCGTCGCTGATAGCGATCCCTCATTGATAGGAGAGTCATATGGAACGGAACTCGACCTTGCACGTATATCAGGATCGAAAAAAATGGAATGGCGCCAGGTCCCCAACACTTCCGGCGCCGACACATTTGAAGTGTACAGAAGATTTGCCCCGACGGAAACATTTGCTCAGGAGTTCTTCCATCGGCAGAGACCCAATAAAAATGCCCTTGAACCAGGCTATAATGGTGCAAGCAGCCAAGTCTCCGGGTTGGTTATTTTTGTCGGCATGGACATGGGGCCGATTGATGCGTTGAGGAAACAGGACAGGGAGCATGCGATATGGATGTCCGTCATTTTTGTTTTGATCGGTATTTCTGGCGTCATCTCTCTCATCCTCGCCCAGAGTTACCGTTCTGCAACAGTTTCTCTCGCGCGAATCAAGGCCTTCTCGGACAGTCTGGTTGAAAACATGCCGATAGGTCTCATTGCGATAAACAATAGGGATGAGATTATTTCCCTTAACCAGACCGCGGAATCCATTTTCGGATATTCCTTCCGGGATGTTTTCGGAAAAAAGGCCGATGATTTTCTCCCTTATCCCTGTAAAGTCTTGCTGCAAACCCTAAAGGTAGAAAAAAAAGTTATCGAGAAAGAGATAGAATGTCCGGTAAAAGATGGAAAGATCGTTCCCCTAGAAGTTATCGCCACGGTGTTGGAAGAGGATATAGGTGAATTTCTTGGCTACGTAATCCTTTTCCGGGATATTACCGAGATTCAGCATCTGAAGAAAGAAATGGAAAGGAGCCAGCGCCTTGCGTCCCTCGGAGGTTTGGCAGCGGGTATTGCCCACGAAATCAGGAATCCTCTTAGCTCCATAAAGGGGTTCGCTACATTTTTCAAGGAACGCTACCGGGATAATCCGGAGGATAAGAAAACGGCCGATATCATGGTGCAGGAGGT
>DASPQI010000075.1:0-11623 GCA_035625045.1 Syntrophales bacterium
TTTTTTTACATTGATTTTAAAAGAGTAGGAAATACGATAATATAATATGAAGAGCCGTGCTTCACAAATAAGCCACGGCTCCCAAACCCTTCTTGATCTTCCCATTTAAGATGTATCAAAAATTATATACTGTTTACGCTCCGATTGATCGACTTATTTCTTTTGTTCGTTTTGAGTTCCTTTATTCTCGGCTTCTTTCTTCTCAGCGTCCGCTTCGTACTTTCTGAATCCTTCTCGGTTCACACTGCTATCCCCTACCAGATTCATTACATAATCACGTGACTTTTGACTAAGTTTCTGCATGAATAATTCCGCTTTTATTCTGGCGAATGCCTGGTCACGAGGCATCCCTTTTGGAATATTTGGACTTCTATTATATATTTCTTCTACTTCCTTATCTGAAACAACTATTTCATTCTTCAATTTTTCCATAACATAGAAATTGGTTATCGCCTGCATTTTTGACAATTCGACTATTTGATTCAATTCTTCTTTATTCAAAGATTTATCTTCCATGGCTTTTTTATACACGGCCTTTACCTGTATTAGCTGCTCGAGCATGGCCTTTTTCCGTTTAATATCCTTAAGCAAATTATCCGTTTCTTCTTTAGATAACATCGACATCTTAGCCTGGAGTTTCATTTGAGAATCCAGCTCGTCGAATGTTATATAATCATTGCCTATTTTAGCAGCCCAGTTCGAAGACTCTTTTGAGCATGAATTTAACGCGAATGCAGTGGCAACAACCAAAACAATTACGAAAACGCATTTAAACTTATTCATATATAACTCCTCTGCACAAATATATTTTTAAAAATTCAACACGATTTTACAGCTTAGCTTTTTTGTTGAAACAACTGGAAATCCTCAACCAGGTTTTAACCTCAGTCGATGCATTTCTTAACAATTACCGAATTTGTTTGTCAAGATTTAATTGGCAAGGCTGAATTGGTGAGGAATTTATATGATTTTCTTGGAAATGATGGAGGTTACTGAATCGATAAATATATCGATCTCGTGAATTGTATTGTATATATAAAAGCTCACCCGGACAACCCCTCCGGCATTGAGGCCCCGGGTAAGGGGAAATGCGCACAAGCCTCCCGCCCTCACTGCGATCCCGTCATCGTTAAGAAAATTAGCAATGATATTCGGACTGACAACTTCACCATCCTTGATAACATTGAAGGAGATTATCCCGCACCTGCTTACGCTTTCCGCCGGAGCGTAAACGATTATTCCATCAATCGCGCGCAGCCGCTCAAGCGCGTGACCGACGAGTTCCGTCTCATGATTGAATACGTTTTCCATCCCGATCTTCCCAAGATAGTCGATTGCCCCTTCCAGCACGTCGCCGGTATTCGGATCTATCGCGCCCCCGAGTGCAATGCCGCCGCATACCTCCGGTGTGCCTGCCTCGAACTTCCAGGGAAGCTCATTCCAGGTCGCGCAGTCAAGCGTCACATCGGCAATCATGCCTCCCCCCGACAGAAAGGGCGGCATTTTCCCCAGAAGTTCTTTTTTTCCGTACAATACGCCGATACCCAGTGGGGCCAGCATCTTGTGGCCGGAGAAAGCAAAGAAATCGCAATCGATGTTCTGCACGTTCACTGGCATGTGCGGTGCGGACTGGGTTCCATCCACTAGAAAGAGCGCTCCGTCCTCATGGGCAATTCGGGCGATCTCTTTTACCGGGTTTATTGTTCCAAGGACATTAGAAACATGCGCGCAGCAGACAAGCCGTGTCTTTGCAGTGATATGCTTCCGTATATCATCAGGGTCAACTGTTCTCCTATTATTTATTCCCACAACATTAATCGTAATGCCGAATAATTCCTTAAGCCGCTGCCAAGGGACAAGATCGGAATGGTGTTCCAGGAGGGGAATGATAATCTCATCGCCCGGCGAGAGCCCTATGGTCTTATCCGTGCAAAACGCGAGGGAATAACAAACAAGGTTTATGGCTTCCGTGCTGTTGCGGACAAAGACAATTTCCTGATAACTCCCGGCGCCGATAAACTTCGCGACGTTATCGTGCGCCTGCCTGTACATCGCTGTCGCCGTATTGCTTATCTCATGCGTCGACCTGCTGACGGCAGCGTTATACTTCTCGTAATACTTGCTGATCGTATTTAATATCTGGACAGGCTTCTGTGTCGTGGCGGCATTATCGAAGTAGATTATTCTTTTGCCGCCCACCGTCTGATTCAAGAAAGGAAAATCACTTCTGATCTTGGATACGTCCATTCGTTGAGTTTTTAAACACCGATATATTTTGAAAAAAGTGTCTTTGCCATCGATTCATCCATGGTTCCCTTGATTATTGTCCGGCCATCTGGAAATACAGTAAACTCATAAGGTTCTATTGTAAACCTGAGCATGTAATCATTGTATGAAACCTTGCCGGACGAAGCCAGCCGCGACGCCAGCTCTTTAAATAATACGCCGGTTGCCGCGGGCGGCGATATCTGAACGGCATTCTGGCCGCAAAGACTGGCAAGACGTGTCCCTTTCTTCTTTTCAAGAAATGCGAATTGTCTGTCATCGCAGACAGGACATCGCTTTTCGTCTTTTTTAAGCTCAAATAAGTTCCAGGTCCCGTACCAGACATCGACATAGATCAGTTTTCTTATCAGTGCATCTTGTTTTCCCAGAAGAATCTTTAATGCCTCGGTAACTTCTATAGAAGCAACTGTGTTTACCGCGGTACCCAGCACGCCCACTGTGTCACACGTAGGTGTGCTGCCCGGCCCTGGCAGCTCGGTAATAAAGCATTTCAAACATGGTGTCGTCCCGGGAATGATCGTGAAGCTCATCCCATATGTCGCGACCACTCCTCCGTATATCCAGGGTATACCCAACTTCACACAGGCGTCATTTATCAAAAAGCGCGTCTCGAAATTATCCGTGCCGTCAAGGACGATATCAGTGTCCTTTATAATTCGCTCGATATTTTCCGCCGTCAAGTCGGCGACTACAGGCTCGACAGTTATCTCGGAATTGATGAGCATCAGTCTTTCCGCTGCGGCTATCGCCTTGGGAAGGCCTCTCCTGATGTCCTCCTCATCGAAGAGTACCTGACGGGCAAGATTGTCAAGCTCAATGAAATCACGGTCGACAATTGTCACCTTGCCGACGCCGAACCTCACCAGACTGCTCGCGATCACGGTGCCCAGCCCTCCGCATCCCGCGATGACTGCTGAGGCGCCATTTAGCCTCTTCTGGCCTTCTTCGCCGATCTCCGCAAGCAGTATTTGTTTAAAATATCTGTCTGTCATGTCACACAACTGTCCAAGGACAGCCTTTCTTTCTCATCCTTTATTATCCAAACAATATCCATCAGCTTGGTGGAAGTCAACAGTATTCATAAAGGGTAGGGAATCAGTTCATTTCATATGCAGTTTCAGAATGAAAGCCAATATGACTCATTATTTTCTCGGTCCTTTATGCGATGCAGAAGCGTTCCGTCGATGTTTTTTTCCCTTGTTTGCATCCGTCTTACTGGTTTTAGTGCGATGTCTGGTTAATTGGTACACCCGACCGATGCTGAGGAGGGTGAGGATGGTGCATAGCCATCCTAACCAGTCACCGACCACGGCGTATACTGTGCGGCCCCGCATCAATGGAATCCGGCCGACCAGCGTTCCCCTTGTCCACTGCCTGATGCTCTGATCAATCCTACCCACCGGGTCTACGATTGCAGATATGCCGGTATTCGTGGCCCGAACAAGTGGACGTCGGTGCTCGATCGACCGGAAGCTCGCGAGGGCCAGGTGCTCCGTTGGCTCTACCGTATCGCCGTACCAGGAATCGTCCGTCAGATTAAATATCGCTTCAGGAACGAGGTGGTAACGCCCTCCGTTCATGAGCATACGGATCTGCCCGGGAAAAATATCTTCATAGCAGATATTCACTGAGAGCGGGTGTCTGCCGAGCATGAGCGGTTCCTCGTTTTCTCCCGGCCAGAACCGGCTCGAATAAGGTGACCACGAGTACAACCATGTGAATGTATCACCAAAGGGGATATACTCGCCGAATGGTACGAGTACCATCTTGTCGTAGGTGCCTAATATCTTACCCATCTCGTCTGCAAGTACGGCGCTGTTGTAAAAGCGCGGTTCGCTGCCCTGATCAATGCGCAGGACTGCGCCGAACAGTGTTGGCGTGTGTAGATTGCCAAGCACACCGGACGGAAGATTTCCCTCCCGCGACGCCAGCTTGATAGCACAGATGCTCTCTGACCATACGATCAGGTCAAGTGAATTGGCTGCGGCGATGTCCTTGGACAGCTTCTGGTGCTCACGGAGCAACCGGTCCGATCCATCATACTTTTCACTCGCTTCAAGGTTTATCTGGACTACACCGACCACCAGCTTCTCAGTGGCAGAGGCCAGCCGGTCAACCATTTTAATGCGGACAGCACCGTATGCCATCACCAGCACTATCACAGCCGTGAAGACCACTACCGGACGCGTTGAGAAGGGCCGCTTCTCGATCAGCCTCTCAACTATCGCATAGATCACGGAGTTAATGTACACAACAAGGAAAGTAAGACCGAGGATACCCGTCACATCCGCGATCTGCGTTAACACGGTGAGCTTGTATTGGCTCGCGCCGAGGTAATTGGGAAATATCTCAGGCCAGAACTTTTCGAGTGCGGTCCATATGACGGGTGAGACCCAGACTACGTTCCAGCCGGTGTCGCGTATAATCAGACGTGTGGCCCATGCCCATACCGCGAACACAATACCGTTCGCCGCCGCAATAAGCAACAGCCCTATAACCGCGAGCGGCCATGCCATCCCCGCGAACCGCTGGAACATATGGATGATCCAGTAGAAGCCTCCACCGTGCCCCACAATACCTGCGATCCAGCCGATGAGGAACGCGCGGCCCGGGCTCTGCTCACGAATCGCCCACAAGATGGGTACGAGGCATATCCACTCAAGGTAGAACTGGTCGAAGCCGGCGTAGCCAAGAAACGCCAGAACGCCGCCGGCAACTGCGGCAATCCACGGCAGCAGGTCCTTGATTCCTATGCGGTGCTGCATGTCTGATCCTCGACATTGGAATAATGACAGTGCAGTTTAGCGTAAAAAAACCCACTAACCGTTTCATCACCCTTCAGGCAGTGGGTTTTTATCCAGTTTTCCCAGCAACTACTCATATCATGTAGTTGTCTGACGTGCGCTTCTCCCTCTTCGTCTTCTGGCGCTCCGCCATGTCCGCCAGCGTGGTGGTAGTCAGTATCCGGTCAATCCCTTCCGCTACTTCACTCCACATATCACGTGCCGAGCATACCGGCACACGTTTGCATACAGATGGTTTCTCCACGCAATCCACAAGGCACATGGGACCTTCCAACACTTGCAGGATCTCTTTTAGCGTAATTTTGGAAGGAGGTTTTGCCAGAACATACCCGCCATGCGCACCCCGCGTCGCCGTCACCAGTCCGGCGGCCTTAAGAGGATTGATCAAATGCCACAGGTATTTCTCGGAGATCTCCTCGCGTTCGGATATCTCCCTTAAAAGAACCGACCCTTCCCCATAGTGGGAAGCCAGATCGATCATAAGCCTTACACCGTAGCGGCCTTTTGTGGATAATTTCATAAAATTCTCTTTTTTGTCACTTTGAGGGAAAATACTCTGTTACAATGTCATTGCGAGGGCATGACCCGTGGCAATCTCATAGTATAGATCGCCGCGCTTCGCTCGCGATGACATATTTTATTCGCGGATATTTATCCGGCTATTTCGATACTGTCATTTACCTTAATTTCACCGCCGACTAAAACCTTCGCGAATATCCCCTCGCGGGGCATGACACAGTCCCCGACTGTGTAAAAAATATTGCACCGGTCATGACAGATCTTACCGATCTGCGTTACTTCCAGGAGGACTTCTCCCCCGATTTTCAACCGTGTACCGATAGGAAGTGCCGGCAGATCAATCCCTTCTGTGGTCAGGTTTTCGGCGAAATCACCGTATTGTACGTCCAGACCCTTTGTCCTGATTTTTTCGATGCTTTCCTTCGCGAGAAGGCTGACCTGACGTATGCCGATTTCCGCATGGGCGTCATCTTTCAGACCAAGGTCTTTTATGAACAGACCACAGGTAATATTCTCCTTTTTTTCACCTTTTTTCTGAGAAATATTGACGGCCAGAATCTTCCCGTGTACTTTTTCCATATCATTTACACTCTCGATTCCAGGGAAATTTTCTTTTCCGGTCCGATAAGAAAATTTTCCAATTGCTCAACGTCAAAACGCTCCTCGACAGAAAAAATCTCATTATCTCCTTTGATGATCTGCTTCTGTATCGCGTACCTCGGCAGCATATCCTGGCTGTATCTTGCGATTATTTTTCCGATTAGAATCTCGGAATCTCCATCCAGCGCCCCCCTAACAATTGCCGTCGGACCTCTGAACGCCGAAGGCATAAATAGAACCGACCCCGGTTTGGCGAGCGCCCGAATTCTTTCATTATCCTCTCTGTTCCTTCCGACAATTACTTTCAAGGCCGGAGTAAGTCGAAAATGCCGGCCAACCTTAAGTAGGTTCAAGTCCGTCATGTCATAATCCGGTACATGAGCAAACAGATCACGGAGCCTCGCTGCGATTCCTTTGTCTGTCAGGAGACAGCCGCCCGCCGGACATGGATAGTCTTTAATGCCGAATTGTTCCGCAAGGTCGATCTGCGCCTTCCTCGACCGGCCGGAGATGGCGAGCAGTTTCTGCCTATCCACGATACCTTCCTGTTCGGGAAGCGTGGGATCGAAATGCTGCGCGGAAAGAGGCCTCAGAATGATGCCTTCCAATCCGCTTTCCCGTTCAATGAGCCGCAGGGTATTGCGATGCTGAGACATGGGGCGCTGACCGAGGACCTCGCCGGTAATAATAAAAGACGCACCTATCTGCGGGAGCAGCTCTTTTACCCTCTTCAGCATGTAAATCCGGCAGTCAATGCATGGGTTCATGTTGCTACCGTAACCATGCGGCGGGTGCTCGACCATCTTAATGTAATCCATCCCCTTGTGGATCACGCGAATGGGAACATTGAACTCTCCGGCTACTTTTCCCGCTTGCAGCGCGCATCCCGCCTTATGGGGCGTGCAGTTGCAGAAGACACTGGTAAAGTGTATTGCTGTTATGTCGATCCCCTGGTCAATCATCAGCCTGACAGCGAGAGTGCTGTCCAGGCCGCCGGACAGAAGGGCGATGGCTTTACGATTCATAGGCTCCTTGATAAAAATATCTGTACGTTCGCTACCTACAATTAATCTCAATAAGTCTCCCTTTTGTAAAGGGAGATTTAGAGGGATTTTGCAAAGAGAATAAAAATCCCCCCAGTCCCCCTTTACCAAAGGGGGGTATGTGTGAAGGGTTTCCATAGTAATGAACGCGGTGGCATTTCAGATGCCTGCCCCCACGGAGAATTCCTCCTCCGCTGAAAATATGCGCATGATCTCCTGCTTCTTTTCCTCCACATATTGATCCAGTTCCACCTTGATCCCCTGCTGCTGTTCCATCTCGGCCATTCTCTTTTCCAAGGTCTCTATTTGCTTACCCAGAAATTTAAATGCTTCGGCAATGGGATCAGGTAGTTTATTATCCGTCATTTCCTGGATCTCTTTTCCTGAGAATCCAAGGCCCAGTCTGGCCGGTACACCAACGGCTATAGCCTCGGCGGGGACGTCATGGATTACCAGAGACGCGGCCCCGATACGGGCCCCCTCACCGATGACGATCGGTCCCAGGACGATGGTACCCGCACCGATCATGACGTGGTTGCCCACGGTAGGGTGGCGCTTCTTCTTCTGCAGAGTAACCCCGCCCAGGACGACCCCCTGATAAAGGTGAACGTCATCTCCAATCTCCGAAGTCTCACCGATGACGACGCCGGAGCCGTGATCGATAAAAAAGCGTCGTCCGATCCTGGCGCCGGGATGTATCTCGATCCCGGTGAAAAAGCGATTCATGTGAGAGAGGAACCTTGCGCAGAACAGCCATCCATGCCCCCAGAGGTAGTGGGCGATCCGGTGCATCCAGATGGCGTGGAGTCCCGGATAGCAGGTAAGGACTTCTAAGATGCCTCGTGCTGCAGGATCTTTTTTGAATACCGTCTGGATATCCTCTTTTATCATTTCATACAATTTCATTGTTCACAAATGTTCCTTTTAAATTCTGTTACGTATGTCATGCCGCACATGGCAGTCTGCCAACCCTAACACATCCCCCTTTGCAAAAGGGGGACACAGGGGGATTTCCCCATTATCAAATCCTCCCTAGCCCCTCTTTCCAAAGGAGGGGAAACCTCCCCCGACCCCCTCCAGAGGGGGACAAGCGACAGAATAAGTTTCATTCTATAATTTCTGTTACAGTAAATCCTGCCTGATTAATCATGTCCATGTCGGCCTGATACCCCTGCCCAAAGGTTGTCAGGTAGCCGACGGTAAACATCGAATTGGCGGCATAGAGAGACAACACCTGCATACTGCCTATGCATGCCTCACGTCCGCCGGCAATGCGGATTTCGGTTGCCGGATTTACAAAACGGAACATCGCGAGTGTCCGAAGACAGTCCGCCGGCGTGAGCCTGGAAAGCCCTTCCAATGGTGTTCCGGGGCGGGGGTCTAGGAAATTGACAGGAATGGAATCCGCTTTCAAGTCACGCAGCGCGAAAGCAAGATCGACCCTGTCTTGCAAATTTTCCCCCATACCGATAAGTCCCCCACTGCACAGCTCAAGACCGGCCGCCTTTGCGGTCCTGGCCGTTGCAACACGGTCGGAGAAGTTATGAGTGGTACAGAAAGAAGAATAGAACCGTTCTGAACTCTCCAGGTTGTGATTATATCTGTCGACACCGGCGCTCTTCAATCGCTTTGCCTGCTCAGATGACAGCAACCCCAGGGAGGTACATATCTGCACGGGCACTTCACGTTTGATAAGGCGCGCGGCTTCACAGATCGTCTCTAGGTCTTTTTCTGAAGGAGACCGTCCGCTGGTTACAATGCAGTACCGAACTGCCGTCAGCTTGTGAGCCTCCCTCGCTCCTTCGAGAATCTGCTCTACCGATTGCATCGGGTATTTTGTTATTTCACTCTCCGATACCGCAGACTGGCTGCAAAAAGAGCAGTTTTCACTGCACAACCCGCTCTTGGCGTTGCGTATGACATGAATACTCACACCGCGCCCGAAGTAGTGGCGGCGAATCGCAAACGCCGCATCCAGAATGGCCAGTAGATCGTCATCCGGGGATTCCATAATGGCAAGCGCCTCGCCGCGCGTTAGCGGCCTGCCCACCAATACACCCTTACTCAATTCATTCCATTTCATGCTTCTTTAGTATTTCCTTTCATTAAAACAAAAATAGCATTCATGGCCAGGAGATTCGGCCAGAGATACACAATTTCTTTTTCTCCCAGATAATGGACTTCTACAATCCGGATATCCTTTTCCGCGCAATAGTCCGTGAAGTCCGTGATGCTTAAAAAGCGCACGTTCGGCGTATCAAACCAGAGATAGGGCAATGATTCCGTAATCGGTGACCTGCCCAAAAAAAACAGCATCAGCCGTGATTTTATGTAAGCGAAGTTGGGAAACCCAACGATAACCTTGCCGCCGATGCGCAGGGCCTCATGGATTACGAAGTCAACGTTTTTAACCTCCTGCATGCTCTGGTTCAGGATCACGTAGTCGAAGGAATGATCCGGATATTCCCGCAAACTGTGCTCAATGTCGTCGTGAAAAACACTCAGACCCTTTTTGACACACTCCTGAATGGCCTTATCGTCCAGTTCAATCCCCTGTGCCCGGACCTGTTTATCCCGGACGAGTGGATACAGGAGATCACCCTCGCCGCAGCCCAGGTCAAGGACCCGTGAGTTAGGTGCAACGATCGAATAAATAATTTTGTGATCGAGGCGAATATCTTCAGATGCCATACTCTGTCACTACCATATAACCGTTAAAGGTCTTGTCCAGAAAATGTTTGATCAGCGTCGTCTGTTCCTCAACTTCTACGAGAAAGGCGTCATGACCATAGGTGGATTTCAATTCACAGTATGTCGCATCCACGTGTCTCCTTTTCAACAGCCGGACTATATCCTGAGACTGATAGGATGGATAGAGCCAGTCCGACTTAAAGGAGATGATCAGGAATCGCGTGCCGATAGTTTTTCCGGGCGGGATCATTCTTCCCCCGGACAGATCAAAGTAATCTATCGCCTTCGTTATATACAAGTACGAATTGGCATCGAAGCGTTTCACGAAGTTCGCCCCACGGTAATGCAGATAGCCTTCCACCTCGAAATCTGTATCAAATCCAAAGCTGAAACGACCGCTCTTCAGCCGCCGCGAGAATTTCTCTTCCATGGACTGATCGCTCATAAAGGTGATGTGCCCGATCATGCGCGCCACCGCAAGCCCTTTTTCTGGCTGTCCGTACTCATAGTAGTCCCCTTCCCGCCAGGCTGGATCAGCCATGATGGACTGTCTGACCACCTCGTTGAAAGCAATCTGCTGGGGAGAGTGTTTCAGCGCCGTGGCAATCGGGATGGCGGATTTCACCCGCTCCGGGTAAGAGGCAACCCACTGGAGGACCTGCATACCACCCATGGAACCGCCCGTCACACACAGCAGCTTGTCAATACCGAGGTAATCGATCAGATGCCGCTGGGCGTGAACCATATCGGCGATGGTGATAAAGGGAAAATCCAGGGCATACGGTTTTCTTGTCGCCGGATTTATGGAAGATGGACCTGTGGAACCCTTGCAGCCGCCGATAATATTTGAGCAGATGATGAAATACCGGTCCGTATCAAAGGCCTTCCCCGGTCCGATCATATCGTCCCACCAGCCCGTATTATTCTGATCCTTGTGAACGCCGGCTGCATGTGCATCCCCGGAAAGGGCGTGCAAAGCCAATATCGCATTTGATTTATCCGAATTCAGCCTTCCATATGTTTCATAGGCGATGGTAATCGGTCCCAGTTTTTCCCCGCTTTCCAGCTTATGTTCCTTGCCCAGTCCGGCATAGGTGTAATACTGCGTTTCCACAACGCCTACGGAATTGCTTGTTTCATTGTTTATTTTTTTCATGTTTAAAAATCACTTTAATAAAGTGTCTCTATTAACCCTTGACATCTTATGTTATTGTCATGCCGTACTTGATGCGGTATCCAGTCTTTGTTTTATTGCATTCAGTTAGTGTTTATCACTTCTTTAGCACTGGATTCCGTGTCGCGCTTCGCTTGCACGGAATGACAAAAATTTGTTCTATTAAGTCGCCCTTTTTATAAAGGGAGATTTAGAGGGATTTTCATGCCGAATAAATCCCCCATCCCCCCTTTAGCAAAGGGGGTTATGCAGAGGTTACTTCTGGAACAACCAGGTCGACAGATATCTCTCCCCGCTGTCCGGCAAAATGGCTACAATCATCTTGCCAGCGGCCTCCTTGCGTTTTGCCACTTCAAAGGCCGCCCAAAGAGCGGCGCCGCTGGATATTCCCACCAGGATGCCTTCTTCTTTGGCAATACGCCTGGCCATCTCTCCGCATTTTCATTGGACACCTGAATTATCTCATCCATTATATCCCTGTTCAACACATCGGGGACAAAACCGGC
>DASPQI010000076.1:0-2498 GCA_035625045.1 Syntrophales bacterium
CTGGGACTTCTCCCCGGCGGAGGAGGCACACAGCGTCTTCCGCGACTAGTCGGTTTACAGGCCGCGCTCGACATGATGCTTACGGGAAAAAATATTTACCCCCGCCAGGCAAAAAAGATGGGACTCGTAGATGATCTCATCCATCCGTACGGGCTTCTTCAAGCGGCGAAAAAGGCTGCCCTTGAACTGGCCAGCCAGCCTCTGGAACGCAAGAAAAGACAATCCCTGCTCGCTAAATTACTAGAAAGCACTCCCTTCAGCCGCGGCATAGTTTACAAAAAGGCGAAGGAACTCGTTCAAAAACAGACCTGGGGAAACTATCCAGCGCCCTTCAAAATTATTGAATGCGTGCAGGCGGGAATGGAAAAAGGCCCGGAAGCGGGAGTCGCAGCGGAGATGAAAAATTTCGGTGAGCTCATGGTGAGCCACCAGTCACATGAGCTGGTGCAGATATTCCTGAGCATGACAGCCATGAAAAAAAATCCTCTTAAAGACCGTGTGCGTCCGGTCAGAAAAATCGGTGTTCTGGGGGCGGGGCTCATGGGAGCTGGGATCGCAAACGTAAGCGTTGCAAACGGCATGGAGGTCCTTCTCAAGGATGTGAATTATAATGCCGTGGGACAGGGTGAAAAGGCGATATGGAAGGATCTGGACGGGAAGGTGAAAAAGAAGGCGCTTTCTCCTTTTCAGCGGGACGTGACTTTAAGCAGATTAACGGGGACCGTTGACTACGACGGTTTCGAAAAGGCGGATTTGATCATTGAGGCGGTATTCGAGGATCTGGAGCTCAAGAAAAAAATTATTGCGGAGGCGGAAGCATATATAAAGGAGGAAGCGATCTTTGCCAGCAATACCTCCTCGCTTCCCATCGGGAGCATCGCCGTGGCTTCGCTTCGCCCCGAGCAGGTTATCGGCATGCACTATTTTTCTCCCGTTCCAAGGATGCCGCTCCTAGAGATCATCGTTACGGAAAAGACGGCGGACTGGGTCAGGGCGACAGCATTTGATACAGGCGTCCGGCAGGGGAAGACGGTCATAGTAGTCAACGATGGCCCGGGCTTTTACACAACCCGCATACTGTCGCCCCTCTTGAACGAAGCCCTGGAAATTCTCAATGAAGGTGGTGACATTGAAGAGATAGACAGGGCTATGCGACAGTTCGGATATCCCATCGGACCGATTGCCCTCATAGATGAGGTCGGGATTGATGTGGGGGCCCATGTCTCGGAGGTCCTGGGACCGCTTTTCACTGCGCGGGGCGGCAAACCAAATACAGGCATGAAAAGGCTTCTCATGGCCGGATACAAGGGCCGGAAAAACAATCGAGGTTTCTATCTGTACGGTGATCAGGCGAGCAGGAAAAAGAAAGAAGTCAATAAAGGCATCTATAATTTTTTCGGTGACCCGCAGCGAATAAAATTCGACGTGCAGGAAATTCAGAACCGCTTATCACTCATGATGGTAAATGAAGCGGCCCTGTGTCTTCAGGACGGTATACTGCTGTCACCAAGGGATGGCGATATCGGTGCCGTCTTCGGGTTGGGGTTCCCTCCCTGTCTCGGAGGGCCTTTCCGGTATATGGACAATGTGGGACTACCGAAGGTACTCGCCCTTATGGAGAAGCTGGCGGAGACAAAAGGACAACGATTCGCACCTGCCCAGATTATTCGTGACCGTGAGGCAGAGAACGAAAAATTTTATAGCTGAACAAGACTGATATACACATTCTTCCTCAACAAAAGGCTACGGCAGTGAGAAACTCTACCGGTACACTCTTAAAGATAAATAAGTCGGATATTATATATATCTGAACATCATCCTGAAAAACAAAAAAAATAGTTGATAAACGGTGTTTAGGTTTCATACAGACATATGAACATTGTTACGCATGAAGAGATGACTGATGACTAAAGGCGGAAGAAACCAGCAAACAGCAAGGGCGGGAGAATATTACGTCGCGGCGGAGTTGAATCGCAGGGGCGCATATGCAGTTACCTTTGCCGGGAACATGCCAAAAACTGATATTCTTGCAAGTGATTGCAACCAGAATCGAACTGTGTCTATACAGGTAAAAAGCAGAAGGACAGGAACATGGCAATGCTCCATAAAAGATGGGGGAAAATGCGCAATGAAGGATAATGAAACGGCCTTTTGGATTTTTGTCGATTTATCCAAAGGAAAGGATCCTCCAGACTATTACATAGTTCCTGATTGTTGGATAAGAAATAACATTTATGAAACCCGTAGTGCATATTTGAAAAAGAGATTCGGTAAGAGAGCAGTAACTTTGGATTCGCCCCACCACGCCATCGATCACCGAAGATTGGTCCAATGGAAAAATAGGTGGGATATTTTAGGAATACTATGACGTGTAACGAGACAATAGGGGTCAGGTCTAGAATTATCAATTATCTCATAATTCTTGATTTATTACATTTCAAGACCTAACCCTTTGGCCGATGTTAATTTAAGTATAAAATTATTCCACTATCATGAGA
>DASPQI010000077.1:0-8389 GCA_035625045.1 Syntrophales bacterium
ACCCCACCTACATCACCCCGGCCCATTGCACAGGAAGAAAAGCCATCATAAACATTGAAAAGGAGATGCCCGGCCAGTTTATCCTGAACATGTCGGGAACTAAATTAACTTTCTCTGCTTAGGGCTCATGTAAATACAAAATAAAAAAGTGCGGCTTGTAACAAATATTACAAGAGTCCTGCTCACACCCCTATTTTTTTCGTATTTGAACGTTTAATGAACATCTTCTTTTCTTTGGTCTTTGAGTCCATATACCACCACTGGCCGTCTTCATACCAGATCATGGCAGCATCGCCTCCAAGAAGTTTCGATTTCACATCGATACCGTGATATTGCATTTTATCCTGGAGAAGATCCTTATAAAGCTTATGCTCCCATTTTGAAGCGTCAAACGACTCAACATCGAACTTGTGCAAACTGCTCTCAATAACGATACCACCGAAAATGCTTATAACGCACAAAGCAAAAGTAATTACTATATATTCAAATTTCTTCATAGCTACCTCCTTTCCTTTCGATGAGTATGGTTTAACACTCATCGAGACCTGATCCTTGCAGATAAGCCTCCTGCGCTTTCCTGTATCGATCTGGCGGAAGAACAATTATTTGGGAAGATGCTTTTTACAAATGGATGGCTATGGATTCCAACGCCCAGACAATCAACGATCATGCCTTTTGAGAGATAACGACCTCGCTACGGCATCATATGTGCATCTTCAGATTGCACCATCTTCCCACGGTTTACCTTAAAGGGTTAAGGTTTGGTTGTAAGGGTTGATCATTTGAAATCCTATGATTTATATAAAGTCTACTAATTTTAGCTTTAATTTTCAACAAAAATTTTTCTTTTTTTACGCATTGATATGCAGTGTTGGATTATCGAACACTTCAGGAAAATTACATAATTTCCATTAGTTATAAAAACTACTTATTATAAAGCCGATCATCAATATTACCTATTAATAAACAGCTTAAGAGAAATTACGGCCTGAAGATTATCAATGATAAATTTAGGATATATCCTGGCGTATTTTAGGCGTTGCGGATAAAGAAGATGACTTTTATAAAAAATGTTCTCATTTATTTAATGGGGCGGCATCTCGTGTAACAGAGATTTCCTTTAGCCGCATAAATTGCTTTCCTTTACATCAAACAAGGATGAACAACAAAGAAATGAAATCTGCCGATTAGCCGTTTCACGAAGGAAGGGCAGTCGTTGACGTTTCCTATAGTGCTGGAAATAGCTGACGACTATTGGACGAGCACATAGATCCCGATCACTTAATTTTCCTACCGGTCACTGTTGTGTCCCAATCATCTGATCCTGTCATCAAAAGACCGTCTTTGGATAATATCATCGTGTGCGTCCAGTTGTTACTCCAACGAAAGACGAAATGATTTTCAGCATTTTTTTGAAAACTCCATGTACCGGATAGGTCATTAAGAGTGCATGTGCCATTAGCTTTTATTGTATTGATCCGATCAGGTACAAATGGTGATCTAACTGACCAATTTCAAACACCGACAATGTCCGGTACAGCAGATTTTTCCAAGGCTATAGTTTCTCTAAGATAGTTTTCTTGATCTGGAAATAGCTTAAAGAGCCTGCGGTAAATCCTTAGAGCCATGTTTTTGTCTTCCTTGGCCAGAGCTAGTTTTGCCTGGTTCTCATATGCAGAAGCAGACCTTGCTACCAAGTCTCTCGCAGATTGATTGCCTGGTTCGTCGCGCAAGACTTGAAGTGCCAACTCAATAATGTTCTCCCCTTCAGGCTCCGCAAAATTACCTTGTTCATAAGCAATCTGTGCTTGCCTTAAAATGGGATTTGGTTCGTGGCTAGTTGTAATTTCAGCAACGGCCGCTTTTGCGGGTGGATTGAAATAGAAATCTCCCTTAATTGATGATAGTTCCCAAGGGACATGTTTACCGCCACTTGATGTATCCATTTTCTGTCGTACACGCTTAAAGACCTGTTCAACAGGAATATCGGGTATTTTTATCGATTCTATCAGGGCTGCCGTGAAAGGACTATTTCGCCTCTCCCCATCCTGAGCTACCTGTCCAGGACCTGTGGAATATGCTATAAATGTCCCTGTCGGTGCAGTGCTGATTATGGCGAGCCCCCTGTTGGCCGACCGAAAGCTGCGAGTTAAGGGATTATCCCTACAAGCATCCAGTATAACTATATTCAAACCATTATTGGCATTTGACATCTCATCAAGAACTCTCCCAATATCCACTGCCTTGTACTTGACATCTGTCTCTTTGACGATCTTTGCCCTGATTGGAACCAAGTAGTTTATCCCATTCACTTGTAATCCATGACCTGCATAGTAGAATAGACCCACCCCACCCTGTTTGAGCTTGTTACCGAAGTCCTCAATGGCTTCTTCCATTGTCTGAAGGTCAGCATTATTCTTTAGGACTACCGTGAAACCCACTTTCTGGAGTGCTAAGGCCATGTCCGAAGCGTCATTAACCTGATTCTTCAGAGGCAAGGATTCATAATTACTATTGCCAACGACAAGGGCTGTCCTCCGTTCAGTCTCTGACTGGGATAAAGATGGAATGGCTGAAGCAAGCAATAAGGAAATTAGGACAATTTGTATGAAGATGGATTTCATCAAAATGTTCCCCCCTTTTACAAAGCGATATCATTTTACTAATTAATCAGAAACAAATATCTACTATATTTTACGGATTCCCATCCGAAGGCAAGTATTTTTTGAAATTACGCAGATTAACGAGGATAGAAGGTGTTCGTAAAAACGGGAGATGGGGAAAGATGCTTCGTACTTATAGCGTCTTTCACCCACAATTAATATTTACACTACCGTCCAGTTCTTATTATTGTTCGTTCCTCGAAAAATTCAGAAGCCTGAACTTGGCCACCTTCACTTTTTTCTTTCAATTTGATACTCCTGGTTTTAATTCCGATATCATTCTCTTTGGTAATAACCTGATACACGGCGCCACCTCTTGACAGGTGTATGTCTCCCAGCGGAGAGGTACTAGCATACAGACTAATGCTTTCCTCACCAAAGGGTGGACTGACCTCCAGCTCAAATCTGTCGTTACCGGACGGGATTTCGTATATCACACCTCCGTTGAAGTAGTTCTCTGTTCTATATGGATTGGGAAGCAGCTGTATTATTTCACCCTTTATATCTCTGTAATGTACACGGGCATAAAAAGGTTTATTCCCCTGAATGTAGATTCTTATTTTATCACCCTTCTTGAATTCTTTTTTATCTGTCCAGAGGCGGACATTCAACGGCATACAGGGACTGTCGAAGGATAACTTGCTCGTCATGGCCTCTTTGATTGCTTTTTCATTAGGAACAACTTCTGCTTTAATCTTTGTTTTCAAGCAATCACCGGAGCGTTCGTCTTTGTACCAGCGGCTTTCTTTTACTTCTAAAATCTTCACCGTCGCATCGGCATATGCTTTCATCATATCTTCTTCAAGCTGAAAGTCCTTTACCTTTGTTTCACTCTTGACATACGTTAGGACATTCTCCACGGCATTTCTTTTCGCGTCTGCCATCGATTGCTGTTCTGTCTGCTTTCTCGATTTGTCATCCCCCATGCAGGCATAGCCTTCAGATTCCATAATGGTGGATTGGACGGCATATACATTCGAAACAGTAGCTACAATCATTAAGATGGCAAGAAATGTTTTTAACATATGTTACCTCACTTCATGAAGTATCCCGATAAATTCGTTAACATCAGCAATTTTGTTTTTTGCAAAGCAATCTTCCATATTGTCTATTATATCTATAATGGCCGAGGTATTGAAAAGGTTAGCTCTGACTGCCCTTGTTCCCACAATCAAGAATTCCATGGTATCGGTGACAGTTGTAATACCTCTGACCTGATAACCAGAATATTAATCCATTTCATCATCTGCCAAATTTGATTCGATAAGAAGTCCTTTGGTTGAACAAGTATAAGAAATAGGGTCATTATGTGTCAAGAAAAATAGCCGCCGAAAGGCCATTGCTTAATACTTGTAAAAAATCTTGTCAGGAAGCTATTCACAAATTTGTGAGATGGAAAAACGAGCTGTCTTTTATTGCACTTTCATCCCGTATTCAATAAACTGACACGTTGATCATATCCATGGCTTAGTATTTATTATGAGATTAGTGGGATTTGCTTTGATTGAGGATCATCACAAACGTGCAATCCTCTTATCCACTTCCTCCATATTGACAAACGGCATATCAACAGAAGTGAAAATTATTTATTGAAGGATTATACTTCATCTGCCAATGCTTAAAGCTGGATCAAATTTACCTGCTACAGTTGGACTCTGGGCATTTCTTGTTTCTCTCCTCACTTTCTCCGATAAATAAGGTATAAGCTCACCGAGGGTAACCCGCCCCTGTTTATTATAGTCAGCATCACCCTGGAGCCCCTTTAGAAGGAAATAGGTAAAGACACCATGCCCGCCGCCCCATTCAATTCCCTCTTGAGAAAATTGCTTTTCATCTGAGGCACTGATAACGGCAATGCCATCTCCTATCTGTGATAGGTTTTGAAAACTGGCACTTATAGGATTAATTTCTATGCTCCTGTCACCTCTTCTAGCAATATCAAAGGATTGCCCGACACCACCAGAATGACAGGCATCTGCAATGACGACAACCTTCTTTGCTTTGATAAACCTTTTGAATGCGGTTTCTATATCCCACATCGGGAACCCGCTTGCGGCGACATTGTCATATTGCGTGTCATAGGGAAGGAGAAACAGATTGTTAGGCTGATCTGGTGATTGGGGGCTGCCATGACCAGCGAAATATATTATGACCAAATCTTCTGCCAGGGCTTTGCCAAGCCAGTTAAACAAGGCATCCTTTATGTTTTGTCCTGTTGCTTCTTCATTGATTATGAGTCTTACGTTTGAAGGCGGATACTTCCCTCCGGATGCTGATATGAGCCAATCATAAAAACTTTTCCCATCTTTTGAAGCATAACGCAGAGGAACAATCCGGCTGTCTTTATAATTGGAAATTCCAATAACAACAGCCCATCTTTGACCTTGGATGTTTAACAAAGCATCTGACGGCGGTTTGGGGGTAAAGGAAAGCGGAGCTTTCTGGCCTATATATGAATTGTCTGCCGTACTTGATGGTAGCGGCTCTAAATTAAACGACAATATTTGTGATATATTTGCACGTACAAGTCCTATTTCGGATGCTACATCCCATGCTGTTGTATAGATTCTGTTTATTTCTTTATACCCATCTTTTTTTATCGTGATTCTATTTGGAGAATAAATTTTTTTCGAAACGCTCAAAATAGGATCTCTGTCAAACATGATATCACACGGCGTTTTGCATATAAATTTATCATCACCATAAACGCTGGCTTCAGGAGGATATGTTTTGACTGCCACGACCCATTTTGTTCTTCCACCACAGCCTAGAAAAAAGATTAAAACAAAAATGATCAACATTATTCGGGATGTTTTTCTCATAATTGCTCTTCCTTCAATAGTTTGAGTCTTGGTCTGGATCCTATTATAAAAGGAAGTAAACAAAAATCGGGTTATTTTGTCAAAGGAAAACTAATGATATTTATTTTTTGATGCTTGAATATCAACTTGTGTATTTAATGTTGTACAGATAAGAAATATTGAGAAGTTAACATTCCAGGAAGACGAAAATCCCAAATCATGCTCAAAATTTAAATTTTATTTTGTCATAGACGATCATGCCTCCGTTGTCTTAATCATCATGAAAATTGCATTCATGATCAAGGCATTTAGAGGCAGGCTGAGTGAACGCTAAATGGACAAGCAGATCCTGAAAGGTGCCCTCATGCGTTTTAAACTGCACGGTAACGCTCAAAATTAAGGCTCTTTAAAGGTTTGTGCCGTATGCGAGAGACTTCTTATCGAAGCTGAAGTGCATTGTCGAGTGGATTAACTCATTATGGCTATCAATAAATGGATGATAAACTAAGAGGCATTCGTCCAAGGTTATGCGGATTTGAGGAAGGAGAGGGAAAACTCTTCGCTTGTCCGTGACTATATCGGCTATCGTGATTATGATGCTTTCTACCGCCTCGCTCATCGGAAGGGTGACAGGATAGACAGGCATACGGGGAAATGAAGAATCAGATTTTCCTTCAGGCTGAGAGATCGTCATCTGTCGTGCCCACCTCAAAAAAACGACTGGATTGATTTTAAAGGCCGGACACCAGAAATATATAGGTAAGTTTTCGAAGCTGTCAGTAATCGCCTTGGGTAAGTTGCCTGCACGGATGAGATCTGCATAAGAATCGAGTTTAATGCCCTCAATCCTTGCTTTCATTCTCCAGAATGGCAGATACTGTGATACATTTTCCGTAACTGCCATTACGTCAAATTTGATTTTTTCAAAACCTTTTCCTTTGCAGTTCCAAGCGGAATCACAATTTTTGCAAGTCATAACCACGGCATCTTTTTCTCCCTCGAGATTCCACCCGCACTGCGGACATAGAGTTGATATGAATGCAATCTGCCAGTTGTGCTGCGTACTTGAATTCAGCAACCTATCAATATCACTTGTTTTTAATTCACATGCGGGTCGTTTAAGAAGAGAATCATACAAGATATTATTTTCCACGTACATGGGAGAGTAGATCATACTGACCGTTTCTCCGATAAAGGCATTATAGAAACTGGTTGAAAGTGGGGTGGTTAGCCCCGAAAAGGCGGCTGTCTGCTCAGGAACATTGGATATAAGAATCGCAGTTGTTTTTATAGTTTCTTGAACGGGTGAGCTTGGTTCTAGAAATTTGCCTTCCGTTTCGGGAGAGATGAATTTTAGTTTAAACACCTGTGGTCTAAGACCTAATGAATACGGGGTACCCCCTAAATTTATGGCCAGCATACTGGTGTCCACGAAACGATTTGATACACTGTACCCTTGAACATTATAAGAGAGTCCTTTGATGCGCCAGTAAGGGATATAGATGGTATCTTGGGAAGTAGGACCCGGCGGTGGAATGTAATACCTGAAGTGATCCTCAGCCGACAGGTAGAGCTTTGTCCGGCAATAAGGACATAGAAGGATGCGATCCGCCTCATCGAGAGTCACGGGCGCCCCGCACTGGGGACAGTCGTGTTCAATTTTCCAGTTATATTCGTTCACCGCACTTATTACAGAAGATTGATTTTGGCAGATTTTCAGCACCGCATTTCGGACATTTTAGGGACTGAGGTTGTTGTTCTACGGGATGGCCGCACTGGACACAAAACTTTGCAGTCGGCGGTAGATTCTTACCGCACTCCGAACATCTCTGGAAAACGACGATCTGGTGCCCGCAGGAAGGGCAGAATTTAGCCTCTCTGGGGACATTTTGCTTACAGTCCGGGCAGGTAAAAGTCTCCGGCGTTTCTGTCTGTTGGGTAGGTGCCCCTTTAAACGCCTCAGCAAACATGGCCGGCATCATAAATCCCATACCCATGCCGAGTCCGGCTCCCGCTTGGCCTTGGGACTGAGAGGCGGTTTCCATGGCCATGGCCGCCTTCATTTTCAGAAGTTTATTGAGATCATCAAAAACCCCGAGACGGCTTTTGTCATCGATCGCCTGCTGTACTTCCGGCGGGGGCGTGATCGAATTTATGTACAACTGGGAAAGGCCGAGACCAAAGTGGCTGAAATCCTCCTCCAGGGCCTTTTTCAGACTCTCCGCAAGCTCATCGTACCTGGCAGGCAGGTTAAAAATCGTATCGATATGGTTTCCCATGAAGTCATTAAAACGGGAGACGATCACACGATTGAGATACTCTTCAATGGCGTCAGCAGTAAAGACACCCTGGGTCCCCACAAGGCTGTTTACGAGAAGTACGGGCTGAAGAACCTGGATGTTGAAAACCCCGAAGGCCCTGAGACGGATGAGCCCCAGTTCCGAATCTCTGAAGGCGACAGGATCACGCGTCCCCCATTTCAGGTTCGGGAATACTTTCATATTGACGAAATACACCTCCGCCCGGAGCGGGCTGGTCATTCCCCATGGCAGGCTGAGTACCTTTGTTAATATGGGGATATTTGCTGTCTGTAAGGTATGCCGGCCAGGCCCAAAAGCATCGTAAGCCCTGCCATTGTAGAAAAAGACGGCTGCCTGACTTTCCCGAATGGTCATCTGGGCGCCGTATTTGATTTCTCCGGACCCTTTTTCCGGGATTCTGTGGACAATTTCCTTCCCCGACTCATCGAACCATTCAATTACTTCCAGAAATATAACATTGTTGGTACCCATGTGTTTCATCCTCAGGATTTTTTGTTTTAGTTTAATGGTTTTTTAATTTTGTAAAATAAACCTTTTTAATGGAGCATGACAGCAAGTACTTTTACCCCGAGAAATATTAGGCAATCGCAATTTAGATGTCAAG
>DASPQI010000078.1:0-7284 GCA_035625045.1 Syntrophales bacterium
GATTTTCCGGCAGATATACTCTGCCAAAAGTATTCTGAGTCGCGTGTTCCGTAGTCTGCGGGGGATCCCTTACCGCACTGCTGTTAATATGAGTTACCGGAGAAAAGCAATGCTGACACCAGTCTCTTAGCAAGGTTTTAACAAGCATCCTTTTCAGTACACATCTAGTTTTTTGCGGGGGTCAGGATAACGCTTGTCTTCCTTATTTCTTCATTTGATTTTGCCGGTACCCGACATGCTTAATGAGCCGTGCTTAACTCCCTTAAGTGCTTTTAATGTGTCGGCAAGCTTTTTGACCTTCCCGTAATTTCCTTTTACAGCCACAATCTCCAGGCAGTTATGGTGATCCAGATGGATATGCTGTGAGGACTGAATGATGTCCTGATGATCATGCTGGACATCAATAATCTTATTCAGAAGATCCCGCTGATGATGATCATAGATGAAGGTGATCGCACCTGCGACTTCCCGGTCTTCTTCCAATTCTTTCTTCAACAATTCCTGGCGGATCAAATCACGAATGGCTTCCGACCTGTTTGTATATTTTCGCCTCTTGATAAGGTTGTCAAAATTGGCAAGCAGGGCCTTTTCCAGGGAAATCCCGAATCTGATTATGTCAGACATGTGTCACTCCAGTGTTATTCACAGTATATTTGTAATGCATCCATATCGGCATGTCAAACGGTACTTGTATGGCCATCATTGTACCGCATAATATTGTTACAACCCGGCAGCCCTTCACTTCTTTTTTTTAGAATGCGTGTGCTCGTGGATTTCGGCATCGTGTCCCGGATGATCGTGCTCGTGGACGCCGTGATCTCCCCTGTGTTCATGGTCATGCACATGGGACTCACCCTTGTGCTTATGCTCATGTAAGTGCTCATGGGCATGTTTATGCTTATGCTCGTGGCTGTGTTTCGCATCGCTATGGGCGTGTTCGTGCTCGTGCTCATGGGTATGTGTATGTCCGTGCAAATGCTTATGCTCATGCTTTCCTTTCATAAGACCTCCTCATGTACTTCTAAAGTATCTTGCTCTTAAAGATGCTGCGATTTGTTAATCCACTCTGTAATTTATATTTTTTACTCTAAAGCATAATTCCTTAATTTTCAACGCATATGTTTCCCGGAATAGCTTAAAGACGCGGGCTTTTTTCGGTATAAAAAAATCAATTCTACAACACATCTTGTTCCCCAATATTTATAAGTAGCTTATCCCTACCATTGCACTACTATTTTATCATCATTGCCTTACGTCAAGAAGCACACTAATCTTCATTAAGAAGATTATAGAAATTACCTTAAATAGAGAAGACAATTATGTTTGTGCCAAAACGTATTCTTGTCCCGACGGATTTTTCCAATTACGCATCATATGCACTGAAGCATGCCGTCGATATTGCCAAACAGTATCAAGCAGAGATACACCTGCTTCATGTGATCGATGAGAAACTGCACCAATGCCTTGTCGATTACTGTCTTAGTGATGCCGTAATGGAGCAAATCGCAAAGGAAAGCGTAAAGACGGCCACCGAAAAACTCCAGCAGGAGGCGCTGCGCGTGACTGATATCAACCCGGACGTGGAGGTTTCCTACAACGTGAGGCAGGGGATCCCCTATGAGGAAATCATGAACGAGCAGGAGGAGAAACAAATGGATTTGATCGTGATCGCCTCCCACGGCAAGACAGGCAGCCTGAAACATCTCATGGGCAGTGTTGCCGAAAAGATTTCATACGGAGCTAAATCTCAGGTTCTCCTTGTCAAAAGTTGAAAGATATTTAATGTCAGGAAAATAAAGACAGGCGCATTCAAAACAAAAAGGAGAAACGGTATGTTTGAACCAAAAAATATTTTAGTGCCGACAGACTTCTCCCCCTATGCAGATAAGGCGCTGCAAACGGCAGTTGACATCGCAAAAAAGTATAATGCAAAAATATATCTTCTGCATGTCATAAGTGAAGTATTGTATGAGTGCGGAGTTGATTATTGTCTGAGTGACGCGGAGCTGCTGGAGATAGAACAGGTAAGCATGAAAACTTCTACAGATAAACTGCAGGAAGAAGTTAAGAGAATAAGAGCCTCTTCTGAAGGATTGAATATAATCTTTGATATAAAGAGGGGACACCCCTATGAGACGATATTAACCGAACAGGAGGATAAAAAGATAGATCTCATTGTGATCGCGTCCCATGGAAGAACCGGACTCTTGAAGCATCTCATCGGCAGTGTTGCCGAAAAGGTCTTGAGGGGGGCGAAGTGTAACGTTCTGCTGGTCAAAAGTTGATAAACATGAGGATTAGATCCGATGAAGCTGTCCGCATATCGATGAACTAAATTAATATTAACTAAACAAGAGGAGGTTATCATGAGCAAGAAAGTCATAGATTTATTGAACGCTGCCCGATCAAGAGAACTTACCGCTATCCAGCAGTATATGAACCAGCACTACGAATTGGAAGACAAAGACTTTGGCAAGCTCGCAAAGAAAATGAAGGAAATTGCCATCCAGGAAATGAAGCATGCTGAGGCGCTTGCAGAGAGAATTCTGTTTTTAAAAGGAACCCCCACTTACAAGCCCGATGCCGAGATACTGAAGGGTCAGGATATTCCGGCCATGCTGGTTACCGATACGAAGCTGGAAAACAACGCCATCAAAATGTACAACGACGCATCAGTGATCTGTGCCACCGAGAATGATCAGATCTCCAAAAATCTCTTTGAAAAACTTCTTGGTGAAGAAGAAGACCATCTCAACTTCTTTGAAAATACCGGGGAACATGTGGAGAAGCTCGGCGCGGCTTACGTGGCAACCCTGGCCGATTAATCACTAAGTTCCGTAAGTTGATATTCGAAACAATCTATCTAAGGAGTATATTCTGCGGCTGTTACGGCCACAGGATAAACTCTTATATCTATTTTCTGTCTACAATGGAAGATAATAGAGAATCATTAAATGTAACGCAGAATAAAGAAGCTCTAATTGAACGGAGGAATTCATGGAGTTCAATGTAGTTATCGGCGGAGAGGCGGGACAGGGCGTTTTTTCTGTAGAGCTGGAACTCACAGAAATCTTGTCAAAACTCAATTATTATTTTTTCGCCACTAAAAACTACATGTCCAGGATCCGGGGTGGACACAACTTCCATATGGTCCGCATCGCCGATCAGCCCGTCCATGCCCTGAGCGGAAGAAAATGGGACATGGTAATCGCCCTAGACAGCGAAACGGAAAAGCGTCACAAACCGAACCTCCATGAAAAAGGCTTCTATCTTTCCCGGGATTTGACAAAGGAAATTGAAAAAGAGGCGCGTGAAAACTTCAAAGACGTCAAGACCGCCAATTCGATACACGTGGGCATTATTCTTTCAGTTATCGGTGCCAGTCCCGAAAAAGCGGCAGAGGCCGCCGACTCTGCAAGCGCCCCGCACCTGAAAAAAGGCTTTGATCTCGCTTCCCGGTGGAAACTGGAAGGCGCCTTCCCTGTCTCACCCAAGGCGGGGGATCATTGTAAATTCGACGGAAATCAAGCTGTAACCCTCGGTTCCCTCTTGGGTGGCTGTCAGTTCATGGCCGGCTATCCCATGACGCCGGCCACTTCCATCATGCACTACTTTGCTGAAGCCGCCCAGGAGATGCCTGTACATTTCGAGCAGGCCGAGGACGAGATATCAGCCATCAATATGGCCCTGGGCGCATCCTACGCGGGCGTCCGGTCGATGGTGGCTACTTCCGGCGGGGGCTTCGCGCTCATGCAGGAAGGGGTATCGCTGGCAGGTATGACGGAAACGCCGATCGTCATCATCGTAGCCCAGCGGCCCGGACCCGCCACAGGCCTTCCCACCCGGACAGAACAAGGGGATCTCAACTTTGTCCTTCACGCCGGTCACGGAGAATTCCCCCGGATTATTTTTACCCCCGGTTCCATCGCTGAAGCTATCGCCCTTGCGCAAAAGAGCTTCGAACTGGCCGACCGGTATCAGGTTCCAGTTTTTCTCATGACGGATCAGTACTTCGCCGATTCCGTGCATATTATCGAGGATTATATCATTACGGAAGCCCGAAAACGGGAATATACTATCTTCGACAATACATACAAGAGATACCGTCTGACGGAGAACGGAATTTCTCCGATAACCTGCCCCGGCCTTTCCGACGCGCTGGTCAAGCTCGATTCCGATGAGCACGACGAAGAAGGCAAAATCACGGAAGACCTGAATCTAAGGATCAGGATGGTGGACAAGCGCCTGAAGAAATTCGAGCTCCTGCGGAAAGATGCCGTACCGCCCACATTATATGGTGACGCAAAAGTGGCGTCGATAATTCTTTGCTGGGGTTCCAACAAGCTCATTGTTAAAGAGGCCGTGGATAAGCTAACAGGCGAAGGGATTAAAACCGCCCTGCTCCATTTCGGACAGGTTTATCCTCTCACAGAGGAGATGATCGCACCTTTCGGGCTGCAATCGAAGAAGCTTATCTGTGTGGAAAATAATGCGAGAGGCCAGTTTGCCGGTCTTTTGAAACGAGAGTTAGAGCTTAACGTAGCTCATCCGGTACTGAAATACAACGGTGAGTGTTTCACAGTGGAGGAGTTGTATCAGATATTGAAAAACTTACTAATAAAATAGATTTAGTCACGTTCTTTCTTATCTCCTGTCATTCCCGCCCCCGACAAGGAAATTCGAGGGCAGGCTCCGACGGGAATCTAGGCGACGTCCCCGCGGATGCGGGGAACCATGATACTGGATTCCCCTGTATCAAGTACGGGGCAGGCTTATCAAGCCCGGAATGACAATAGCGTAAAGGGATTCCCTCTTTTGAGGGAATGACAAATTAACAATTTACTCACCCCCTTTTCTAAATAGGCAGGGTACTGTCCCCCGCTGGCGGGGGGTGGGGGTGGCTCAAAATCCTTCTAAATCTCCCTTTATTAGAGGGAGACTGAAAGGAATGTCTATCTCTGAGGAGTTGAAACATGATGGCAAGAACCGATACGGCTTGGTGTCCCGGCTGCGGCAATTTTCCTGTCCGGGACGTTCTGGAAAAAGCAATCCAGGAACTCCCCATTACAGCCAAAAATATTGTCCTCACATCGGGAATCGGGCAGGCCGCCAAGATGCCTCATTACCTGGATGTGAATTTTTTCAACGGGCTTCATGGCCGGTCCCTGCCTCTTGCCGTTGGGATCAAGCTCGCAAGGCCGGAGCTTACTGTCATTACATACTCGGGTGACGGCTGCAACTACGGGGAAGGAGGAAATCATTTCATCCACACTATACGAAGGCGTTTGGATATCACGATATTGACTGCTAATAACCAGGTCTACGGCCTGACCAAGGGGCAAAGCTCACCTACAACTGACCTGTCAGTGAAGAATGACCTGGCGCCACAGGGAAATCAGAACATCCCCTTGAACCCTGTCTCCCTGGCCATAGCCATGGGGGCCCCCTTTGCGGCCCGCGGTTTTGTCGGTGAACGGGAACACCTGAAGGAACTGATAAAGGAAGCCATACTTTTCAAGGGGACAGCCCTCGTAGATATCCTCTCACCCTGCGTCACCTTCAACAAGGTAGATACCTACCAGTGGTACAGGGAAAGGGTCTTCAAGCTGGAATCCCCGCTGACAGACCGTTACGACGCCTTGAGGATGGCCGATCTCTGGGGTGACAAGATCCCCATCGGGGTCATATACCGAAATGAAGGAATCGCGTGCAGGGAGGTTAAAAATATTTTCCGGGAGCAGATAACAGAAGATGATATTGCATGTCAGCTCAAAACGAGATGTGTCATGATGAGATGATGCCCGTTCCGACAATCTATACATATTAACGCGAATCTATTGAGAAAACCTCTATTATGGTAGTTTTCGACTACCAATCTGCTTACAATTAATGACCGTTGTTTTACCATCCCCTATCATTTAAATTCAAAAAACTCTATTGCGCTTAATAAGTTAAGACATCTGCTGTTAAGATCAACCCCGCAAAAAAATACTGCCGCGAAGGGAGGCTTTTCATGAAGATTCTAATCGTATACTATTCCATGTACGGACACATCCATCGCATGGCGGAAGCCGTGGCGGAAGGTGCAAAGGGGGTTAAAGGCGCTGATGTCTCTATGTATCGCGTCCCCGAGACGCTCACCGAAGAAGTTCTGAAAAAAATGGGCGCCCTCGATGCCCAGAAAAGTTTTGCCTATGTTCCCGTCTGCAAGGTTGACGATCTCGCTCAAGCTGATGCGATCATCTTCGGCACGCCGACGCGCTTCGGCAATATGTGCGGGCAGATGCGGCAGTTCCTCGACGCGACCGGTGGCCTCTGGCTAAAAGGGACCCTTGTCGGTAAGGTAGGCAGCGTCTTTGCAAGCAGCGCGACCCAGCACGGCGGCCAGGAATCCACGATCCTCACCTTCCACACCTTTCTTCTTCATCAAGGCATGATCATTGTCGGCCTGCCCTATGCCTTTCAGGGCCAGATGCGCATTGACGAAATAACCGGCGGCTCTCCGTACGGGGCATCCACAATCGCTGGGACAACAGGCGAACGCATGCCCAGTGAGAACGAGTTGAATGCAGCCCGCTTCCAGGGCAAGTTCGTGGCGGAGATCGCGGCGAAACTTTCCCGTCAGGCGTAAAGGGAATAAAGGAGGAACGGAAATGGATCACTCGGCAGCAGATCAGCCATGGCAGAATATACAGGCCCGCGTCGAGAGGTTGTTTCGTCAATCCCTTGAGGGGGACCGCATTTGATAGAATACAAACCGCGTGATGTTATCTACCTGCCAGAGATGCCGTCAGGGCATAAAGAAGAGATGCAGATGCGATGACCAGGCGAATTGATAGGGAAATGAAATCTAAAACTTGAATAAAGAAAAAAAATTCTCTATATACATGCTTGCGGGATTGAAGGACGCGAACTCATACCTTATGAACGTAATTGCCTGAATAAAACGGAGAGCGCGATACGACAGGAAAGATGATCACAGGGACACCCAAAAAGAACGACAAGAAAGAGGGTGGGGAAACCAAGGATAAGAGGAGAATGCGCACTTCTGAGACTGCTCAGGTAAAAGATCAGGCTGACAAAAAAGAATGGGGCAAAGGGGAATTCTCCATGGTTGGTATCGGTGCTTCTGCCGGCGGCGTGGAAGTCTTTGAGCAATTCTTCAACCATATGCCCTCAAGGATACTGGAAGCCTTCTTCAAGCATTCCATAACGCCGATTGTATTTCTTGATAAGAATTTTAATTTTATCATGGTCAACGAAGCCTATGCCCGGGCCTGCCAG
>DASPQI010000079.1:0-9436 GCA_035625045.1 Syntrophales bacterium
GAGCAAAATCTCGAGAGGGAAATCGTCATGACCTGCGTCCCGGGCATATCAGAAAGACTTGCGGGGCAATTGGTCTCCTTTATACACCAGGTCAGAACGCTCGATATTAAAAAACTGCCGTCCGTTAGTGAAACTATTGACTGGGCGAAAACACTGGTTATTCTCCATGCCGAAAATCTGGACAGGGAACTGGTCAGGGATACCTTGAATACGTTTCTCAAGGCCCAGGAAGACATCCGGGTTACGGAAGAAAAACTGTACACCCTAGTGGAGCATGCCCTTCGGGAGGCATATTGAATGGATCGAACTCTTGAGGATTTCATCACAGCTCTTCGCCGGTGCGGTGTCAGGGTATCTGTGGCGGAAACGATGGACGCCCTGCGGGCAGTGGAGCTTTCCGGCTATGGTGACCGGCAGCGGGTAAAAAATTTTTTGTCCGCCTCTCTTGCCAAGTCACTGGCGGAGAAAAAAATCTTTGAGGTCTGTTTCAATCGTTTTTTTGACATTGATTATATTTCCGGGGAGGACTTTCTTTTTGAAAACAGCGGCACGTCACCTGTGGTCCAGGGTGTTGCTTTTCTGACGAGGGCGCTTCTTGCGGGTGACGGCGGCGGTCTTGCCCTGGCATTAAATGAGGCCGCCGGAAAGGCTGACGTACGCAACATTCAATTCCCGACCCAGAAGGGCCTTTACATGCAGAGGCTTTTTCAGGAACTCGGCATGGAGGCGCTTGACAGAGACATCCGGAAGCTCACGGAGGAAGGAAGTCCCGATTCACTCGCACAGGTGAAAGCCCTGGAGCCCATGCGGGATAATATCATCGAAAAGGTAAGCAATCTCATTGAGAGGCAGCTCGAACTTTACGCCGGCAGGAGATCGGATGAACAGTTCGAGGGATACATGAGAAACGCGAGCCTCTCCGTACTTGACGAACGTAACCTGGCCCGGATCCATAAAATTGTGCAGAGAATGATCAAGAGGTTAAAAGACCGTCATTCAAGAAGACAAAAGGCAGCCCGGATGGGGCGCCTGGACTTCAAGAAGACATTAAGGCAGAGTCTCACCTATGGCGGGCTTCCATTCGATACCCGCTGGAAATCTAAAAAGATAGATCGGCCGGAGGTTATTGCCATATGTGATGTGAGCCGTTCCGTTTCTAATGTCGTCCGTTTTCTTCTTCTTATTTTATACAGTCTGAATGAATATGTCCCCAGGATCAGATCCTTCATATTCTGTTCAAATCTGGTTGAAGTAAGTCCCCTCTTTGAAAAATACCCGTTGCAGGAAGCACTGGCCAGGCTTCGGTCAGGGGCAGAGCTTCCGATTCTCATGAACCGGACCGATTATGGTGTTTCCTTTCTCGATTTCAGGGATCAATATTCCAATTGCCTCACGAAGGGAGCGACGGTGATCATCATGGGAGACGCCCGCAACAACTATTGGAACCCGAGGACAGAAGTACTCCGGTTCATTTCCGAGAGGTGCAAACGATTGATATGGCTAAATCCCGAGACACCGTCTCTCTGGGGATCAGGGGATTCGGAGATGAAGACATATCTTCCATACTGTAGTGTGGCCCGTGAGTGCAGCACCCTTCGTCATCTTGAAAAGGTGGTGGAATATCTGCTCCGTGTAAATTAGATGCCAGAGGTTACAAAAAAATCCGGGGGAGATGCGACATGTGTACACCGGGGACGTCGTTTCCAAGCTCCGTTACAAATCATAGATCTTGGGTATTCGGAAGATGTGCAGATACTGCTCCAACCCGAGGGCTCGGAACTTATCCTGGATGATGGCTTCCAAGGTGCGGCTCACATCAGTGCCGGGTCTTGGCGTCTGGCATTTGAGGACCAGCCGGTTGTCGTACTTCCTAAAACTGACACAGACGGTGTCATAAGCCAAATAGACGACGCCCGGCAAAGAGACGATATTTTCCTCGAGGATCACCTGGCGGGCAAGAATGATTGACCTCAGATAATCAGGCATGGCGTAGCGCTTGACGATTCTTTCGCCGAGGTAGGCATGATAGGACTCGATAAAGTCGTCATCAATCTCCTCCGATTTGTGATCGAAGGTTTTTCTGTACACGACCATCATCTTCTTCCCGATCTCGAGGAGCAGACCACCCAGCTCCGCGCGGCCGGCCGCGTCTTCCCGGAATCCCATCTGGAGAGCCAGCATCTGTGCCATGACTGCTGTGGCATAGCACCGGGCGAATATGACCTCCACATCCTTTTCGTTTCTCCCGTATTGATAGAGGGCCAAGGCAACGATCATAGCCTTTGTCTGGTCCATTCCCAGGCGGGTAACCACATCATAAAAACTGGATACTTCCCCCCGCCTAAGGCTTCCGAAATAGACTGAGCCCGCGATGCCTTGCAGCCTCATCCAAATGTCATCGCCTATTTTATCCCTGAGAAGATCGATTTCCTTGCGGCTGGCATTCACATTATCCAGTGTTGTAAAGACAACGGGATGAAAAAATCTGCTGTCGATACTATCTGCCATTGTAGTCTCGATTTTATCAATCAACTGGAACGCCCGGTCGACCTCCATTGCCGCCTCCTTTAGTAAAAGATATTGTTCATGGCGTAGTGCGATTATGGATCACAACTGCCCCAGTTATGCATTTATTCACAGTTTCCGGGCAGCGGATTTTAGACTATTACATTTTTTTGTCACTGATGTTTTTTTGCGCAATCAGTCTCTCAAGTTCATCTAAAAATGATAATTGGTCTTCGCTGTTTTTCTGTAAATTGTGGCCGGCTGCTTTCAGCGATTCATATTTTGCCCAATCGAATTCAGTTTGCAATTGTTTATCGCTGTAATCAATCAGCAATAGCAAATGGATGAAACAATTATCATTAATCCATCCGACACAGTCATTTCCGCAGCATCTTCTATTTACAAAAACGCACCACTTCATATCCAATTCCTCTTTAATTATCTAAATCAACCCCAAATTCATATATAGGGGTTTTTATTCTATCGTTTTCTGAATATACCATGCTCCAGAAAGAGGAGGATTATGACTCCTATGACAAATCCATTTCCAACAATAGGTTGCATGATACGGGGAAAGTTATGGAAAAAATCGGCTGGAGTGAAAGCAATTACCGTTGCAATGAGGATAGGCATACCTATAATCATTCCATCATCGAAGTTGAATTGCCCTAAAGCCTCGAAGGCTACCGTCAGACCGGCGGACACCTGGGCGCAAAGTGTATATAACATAATGCTGCCGATTACAACAGAAGGGACAATACCCAAAAAACCTATAATCATGGGTGAAAAGGATATAATCAGAAGAACAACCGCTGCCGTTACTAATGTAAATCTTGACAGACATCCTGTGGCCGTGACGACACCGACACTGACAGAATAATTAACCTGCCCGATTACCCCGAAAATCCCGGATGCCATATTGGCAAGGCCAGTAAAAAAAATACCCCTGTTGACCCTTTTGTCAATGTCTGGCGATTTTACTAAGGCATTTATGGACTGCATCGATCCCAGATCATTAATAGATAAAGCTACGAAACAGATGAAAAAAGAGATTAATAACCCGATATCGAAAGAAAGACCGCCGGTCATATCCTGAAAAAAGGTTGAGAAAAATCTTAATGACACGGATGGATTCATGTCAAGGCTGCCCGGGAAGATAATGAAATAGACGACGCTCCCGGCAAACATGGAAATCAGGATCAGAATGGATTTCCAGACCCCCGTAAGGAGGCGGTGGAGGATCAGAGTGGCAGCAGTAAGTGTTAAGGCGTAAACCATGCCTGCCTGCGGTGTTATCTCCTGAGGGTCTGTTACCAGCCTCATGATGGTAGGAGTCAGAGTGAAGGCAATCAGCAAGAGCACTACCGCCACAACGCGGGGGGTGAAGAGCCGCTGCAGATATCCGAAAACGCCCGTAATGCCGGTCAGGGCGAGAACAAAGCCCCCGCAGATAATCGCCGTGTATATGGTATCCATATCAAAAGCACTGCTGGAAATAATGCCGATAAGAAGTACCGAAGACGGTCCTATAACAAGGGGCAAGCGATGACCCCAAAGGACCTCGATGAAGAGGAATACGGCCATGATAAAGGCCGTCTTTTGTAAATATACAGTTATCCCGGCGGGACTGGTGAAGTGAACTGCACCGGCAATCTTTCCCAGAATGATCATAAACGGCACCAGCAGGGCGCACCATTGAAGCCCCATTAAGAGAGATTCACCCAGAGGCGGCTTATCTTCCAGACCGTATTTAAATTCCATGGTCTATCCTCTTCTTAGCGCCGCCTTGTTCATTTCTGCCGTTTCCTTTTGCATCTTTCAGTTTACGCATTTTATACACAGGTATTTCATAAAGCATTCCTGTTCATTGGGCAATATAAATCATAAAGGATTTGAGGAAAATCTTCAGAAGAATTATAATAAAGAAAATTTGAAGAATTTCCAATTTATGGGGGAACGATGAAAATTGAATTAAATTTATTCGCCTCTCTCGCACAATACGCGCCGGATAAAACAGACGGCCATGGCCGTCAAATGATGGAGGTGGCTGAAGGGATCACAATCATGGGGGTTCTTAAAGGTCTGGGACTACCTATGGATAAAATCAAGATGATTTTTATAAACGGACTGCACGCGACTGGTGATGAAGTCTTGAAAGACGGGGATAGGGTAGGTGTCTTTCCCCCTGTCGGCGGAGGCTAAATGGTTTTGACCTTCAAAAAAATATCTCCGTTTCCCCAATCCATTTTCAACAATTGATCAGGTTCTAATCGCCTGCCGTTAACAAGGACTTCCTTGCAACTGGTCCGAAAATCATCCAACCGGACTGTGATGACATTCTTGAAAATATTTCCATCGATCCAGATACCGTGTTCTAAGAAAAAGGGTCCCAGTTCCTGAAGCGGCAGATTGAAAAGTTTCACGAGTACCCGACCCGGTTGCGCTGAACAGGACGTTGATTCTGTCTTATAAGATATCTGTTCGCGCATCGAAGCATAAAAGCCGCCTTTCCGCATCACCGCCCCGGCCAATCCCGGCATGGCGGCGGAAAGAGTCAGGATTGCACCATCCCGGACTATTGCCGTATCCGTGTCATCTACAGGCTGACCATTCAGGAAGATCGTCTGGATCCTTTTTTCAAGGTATTCGGGCGAGACGACGAATTGTTCACAAAGAAATGATTTAACACTGCAATCGACATCCCCCTTAAGCCAGAATCCATTCTGCAGAAGCTGCGAAAAGGCCGCGATCAAGCCGGCATCTATTGTGAGAGAAACATTCACGGTAGAAATACTCATGTTCGTCTTCTTTCTGCCCGAATCCTTTGGTTGTTAATGTTTGACATCTCTTCGGTATAAATAAACGGGGCGGCCTGTTACGGGCCGCCCCGTCCGACGCATGCTCCAGAAGACTTTCAACTACCAGTTGTATACCTTGTCCAGATCCTCATCCTTCACCTGGAAGGTAATATCATGGGGTGAGAGTTTTTCTTTCTTGAAGTACTCGGGCAGCCGGTCATGTTTTGCCGTGAAACCGGCGCGTTCATTGAAGTCCCGCTCCATCTTGAGCACCTTCTTCCCCAGTTCGGTAACATCGTTCGCCGTCAAGTTTAGACCGTAAAAGGCATTGAGCAAATCGATCAGCGCCTGGAATGTATCCGGCTGATCGAGCACGGCAAAGGCGATAAAGAGACAAGCACCCGTGGAATCAACGGCTGCAGTGGCGATCTGCAGATTCCTTGAAAGTTCGACCTGTCCCTCCGGCTTCAGAGGATCCACGTAACCTCCCACCTTGAGGATGTTGGTAGCGACCGCATATCCAGCCGTGTGATCGGCGCCCATGGTGCTCGTCGCATAGGTTACCCCGATGCCCTGGATCGCACGGGGATCATAGGCAGGCATGGCCTGACCCTTAACAGCAGGAACCCTTTCAACACCAAAAACCTTGCCTGTTACAGCGGCCCCGTTTCCAAGTATTCGTCCCAGGTCGGTGCCTTTTCCCACCTCCTTAAGCAGCCTGATAGCCGCCTCGGCATCTCCGAACTTCGCCAAGCCTGCCTCCATTGCCACGGCGATGGTCGCCCCCATCTCGATGGTATCCAGACCGTAATCATCATCCAAACGGTCCAGCATGGCGATGGCGTCCAGATCGTCGATGCCGCAGTTCGCTCCGTGGGCCCATACAGTCTCATATTCAGGCTGCTTGGTCAGGTAATGGCCATCCTTATCCATGTAAATTCCCGAACACTGGATGACGCAGCCCCGGTGGCAGCCATGGGTGGGAACTCCGCCTCTGGCCTTTTCCGTTTCCGCCTGAGTCTCTCCGCTGATCTTGGAGGTGCCCAGAAAGCGGCCCCACTGGAAGTTGTGGGTCGGATACGCGCCGGCTTCATTGATTATATTGGCCAGTATGTTGGTTCCAAATGCCGGGAGTCCCTCACCGGTGACAGGGTGTTTTCTCAGGCCCTCTACCCAGACTTTATTGGCCTTGGTGAATTTCTCCGGATCTTTCGGGGTACGGTTCGTCAGCCCCGTATCATCAAGGACGATAACCTTCACACCCTTGGACCCCATCACCGCGCCGCACCCGCCGCGTCCCGCGTGGCGGGCAGGCCGCTGTTCCATGTCGGTAAAGGCTACGGAGGCGGCACCCATCTTCATCTCGCCAGCCGGTCCGATAGAGATGCAGCATATCTTGTCCCCATACTCCTTTTTCATCTTGTCCACGAGGTCGTAATTGCCCAGCATACAGAGGCTGTTATCAGCGGTTATCTTCACCCCGTCCTTGTTTATGAATATCTTATACATATCGCTATTTTTGGGTTTTCCTTCCAGGATAATTGCCGCGTAACCCAATCTTGCCAGCACCTGTGAAGGCTGTCCCCCCGAGTTGGACTCTTTGATGGTGCCCGTCAGCGGACTTTTGCAGCCGACAGAAATTCGCCCCGATTGGGCTGCAGCCGTTCCGCTGAGCAGACCCGGTGCGATAACGAGTTTGTTATCCTCGCTCAATGGATGACACAATGGCGGCACTTCCTTAGAAATAACAGAGGAAGTCATAGCCCGGCCCCCTAATCCGGCATATTCCCCCAAAGGAACAGCATTCGCTTTTGGACCGCCAGCGGCCCCCATGTTGATTCTGAGAATTTTGTCCATAAAAGTCCTCCTTTCCCGGTGGTATTGCTCAAGAATTCAAAAATCTTTCGATGTTGAATCCTTACACAATTAGATTAAAGCAAGAAACTACCGACTATCCATATTCAAATGAATTAGAGCACGAAAAAAAGAAATATATACTGGAGAATTGACTAATACTAAATATAACATACGTTTTTCTGTATGATGTGTCAAGAAAAACGAACAAGAAGTAAAATAATCTTGCATGAAAAACAGATATAATGAATTGCTGAAGCGTTCAATGAATCGAGCGAAAAAAGTTTACTGGAAATTATTGACAATAATGATTATTAGATTATAATAATTACAAAATAGAAATCATTCTCACAAATAATGCGAATAAAAAAGAAAAAATCTATAAAAAATACACCGCAGAGGCTGGCAATTCTTGAATACCTTGAGGGGAATAAATCTCATCCATCTGCGGCAGATATTTACAGGGCAGTATCCGAAAAGTACCCGATGATGTCTTTTGCAACGGTGTACAACACCTTGGAAAAGTTGAGGGAAAAAGGTCAGGTTCTTGAGCTTTCCATCGATCCAGGAAAGAAGCGATTTGATCCAAATACGACACATCACCACCACTTGATAGGTGTGAATTGTAAGAAAATTATCGATGTTCATCGTAATTTCGCACTCGATTTGCCGGAAGGTGAGAGGTGTGATTATGACATAATCGGTAACCATGTCGATTTTTATGGAATTTGCCCGAGGTGTAAAAAAGCAAAACATTCTTGAATAAATATAGGAGGTGTTGAACCATGGCGAAGACAGAACAGTTTTTGAAAGAGGCATTTGCAGGAGAATCTCAGGCGAACCGCAGGTATCTGGCCTTTGCAGCCGCGGCCGATCAGGAGGGCTATCCCCAGATTGCCCGTCTTTTCCGGGCTGCAGCGGATGCTGAAACCGTCCATGCACATAACCACCTGCGGGCACTCAAAGGGATCAGGAGCACCAGAGAAAATCTCTTAGAGGCCATTGCCGGTGAGACACATGAGTTTAAAAAAATGTATCCGGAAATGATCGAAGCGGCCAAGGCCGAAGGGAATAAAGTGGGGGAAAGATCATTCACCTATGCCAACGAGGTAGAGAAGGTCCACGCCCAGCTTTATCAGAAGCTTCTGGATGGTTTGGCAGGTCCACAGGAGAACTATCCCTATTATGTATGTCCGGTCTGTGGTTTGACAGCAGAGAAGGAAGCTCCCGATGTATGTTCCGTGTGCGGAACAAAAGGGAAGATGTTCCGGCGCATTGATTGATGTGATTGGCAATCATAAATTATAATTAATGGGGACAGGAGCATGGAAGCGGAATATATACCCATATTCCTCGAGGATAAGAGAAACGGGATTGCGAATGGCTCTTGGATGCACGATGACGCGCGCATCAGCATGGGGATATTGCCCCTTGCGTATACCTCGGATCTTGGCATTCTCAGACTGATAGTCAGTGATGTTGATACGGCTGCGAGAGTGCTCAGGGGAAAGGGCATCATGGTAAGACAGTCATCCGGTGCCGTGGAAGTTATTCCTGACCGGTCATGTGGCTTGAAAGATATTCTTAAAACACTCGCGGAGCATGGTATAGATATTGAGCTGACCGGCATAATACCCGGGATATATCAGGGCTGATAATCCGCAAGCCTGCCGGTACGGCAGGTAAAAGAGTGAGGTTAGGTAATGTGGTCACGGAAAAAATCGGCTTCAGGTTTTTCTCTGAGAGACTTCCGCGGCCATTCTTTCTGCGTCAGCCAATGGATATACTTGAGAGTGACAAACCCATCGAACCAGCGGTGAAAGGCATTAAGTAAGGAAACCCTGGTCTTGTATTGCCGCCGGAATCTCTCCCATATGTCCGGGAACCCACGACCTTCCAAAAATTCTCTCGTGGAGGGATTCTTCAGGCCGGTAAATATCTGCTCGGCCCCCTCATCGGCGTGGGTGGAAACCGCCATAAGAAGTTCACGCAGGCATACGAACACCCGGAAATCATAAACCGGGAAGTCCTTTTTACCATTCAGTGCCGCTTCAGACATACTCTTGCCCGTGCCGAAGGGCACGCGTCGGGAGATGCGCGCTGAAGGATAGACCATGGTATTTTTTATTTCACAAATGCCGCCTATTTTTGCAAGCTCCACGCAGAAGTAGAAATCCTCACCGGCTTGCCTGCGTGCGGGAAAACCGCCGGCTCGGATGTAGCCATCCGCGGTGAAACAGAGACAGGATCCGATGGTGTGAAAGGCATACGGTGAGCCT
>DASPQI010000080.1:0-2921 GCA_035625045.1 Syntrophales bacterium
ACATCCTGTTTTCAAGATGATTCAGGAGGACATTCTTTTTTGCACATTCGGCCAATCCCGGTTGAATTTCAACACCAACAAAAGAACGGGCCTTTGTGGTTTGCGACAATAGTAACGGAAGAATGCCGCAACCCGTTCCCAGATCGATTACTCTTTCATCTTTGCGAATCCTGACGAATTGGCTGAGCAGAACCGCATCGACGGAGAACCGGTATCCTTTCTTTTTCTGAATGACCCGGAGCTTTCCGTCAAAAAAAGTGTCGAGTGTCTCATCCGGTGAAAGAACGGGATTCATAAAAAGCGCTCCAAGAGCGATACACGTTGAGTTTAATTATCACACAGAGATTTCGCCTGTCAAACGAATCCAAAAAAATGGTTGACAAGATTTTTGATGGGCCGTATAAAAAGGTCAACAGGGTTTCTTCCTCGACAACACTTGTTGAATGTCACGGCCTGACCCCGGTCGCCTTCTCCTCTGTGTTAGAGAAGAATAGAAGGAGGTTGCATGAGTCGAAAGAGTAAGGTCGTTGCCCTAGTGACGGGTTCGATATTGGTCATAGGTTTTCTTGTCTGGTATTATTATCCGGTCCTCGTCTTTAGGCTACAGCGTGACAAGAGCTTCGGTAACCTCAAAAGCTACCACGGTGTGACTCCGGAACTGATAGTCACCTTGAAATCACCTCCGCAAGAATGGATGAATCTCCACATCGGGGACTTAACCATCAGGCTACCCATGTTGAGATATGACAAGGTGAGTGGCGACGAGGCAAACATATGGTTTGTTTCCGGCGCTGGACCTACTTTTATAATCGGTGATATAGTGCCCTCACGGGCTATGGTAGAATCGGAAAAAATAGGCAAAATCAAGACTCATTCTTTTTCTTACGAGGAGAGACTCGCAATATTTAATTCGTCTCCCGCCGATATATCTATCTTCCATTCGCGAAACAAGAACATGACGGCATTAGTCAATCTAACGTTAAAGGCTATATACTTCCACCCAGGCGGCATAGGTAAGATACTTGCTGTCAACACTGGAACCTTAAAGGCGCTCTGTGTGCTTTCGGAACGGAAATATAAAAATGGCTATGTGGCTTGGGCTGAAGTGTATAGTCCAAATGAAGCAGTTCATTTCAGTTTGATGCTTAAGGGCTATGGGGATCAAGCGGCCTTGGAGGGTGACCTCCTTACCATACTGGGTGGGATAAGAATGCCTGATCATAAGCTTGACCCCAGCGAGGTCAGCAAGGATATTGCTTCTATTGTGAACAATTGGGCGGGGAAGAGGAATGTTCATAAAGAGGATCAGAACAGAAAGGGGTCAGGGCAGGGCAAATGACGAGGTCTATAAAAATTGATGTTTATTTGAAGGTGCTGCCATTACACGGCAACTTCCACAAGCCTGGTAGAGTCGAAGGACTGTTTAGCTTCCATCACCTCAAGCCATCCCTCGATAGCCTCTTTAACATTGGCAATAGCTTCCTTCCGGGTTTTACCCTGGGAAAAACAACCCGGAAGTGCGGGGACCTCAGCTACAAAATAACCCGCTTCATCTTTTTCAACTACTACATGGATTTTCATATAATTACCCTTTTTGAAATTTGAATCTAAAAAAACTGTATCATAAAAGCTAATTTAAGTCAAAATCCCATAGCCTGTGGTATTCACTTTAGGGATATAGAGATCTGAGCATCCGACAAGCGCAGGTGGAGTGATTTCTGGGAAGTAAACGGTGAGAGTAATTGAGAGTCATGAAACGTTGAATGTTACGGCCTGACCCGTGATATAGCCGGGTATCGTAGACCCAAAATTAGATGTTGACTTGCCTATTGATTGGGTCTAAGAGTAATCCAGATCACGTGCGATTACTTAATCCCAGGTCCTTTGGACTTGTTAAGTTTTTATAGAACCAACGTCCCCATTATTGTCGAGGAAATTCATGACACCTGAAAATGCGATTCCCTAGACCTTCTACGAAAGGAGAAAATAATGAGAATTATTGGTGTGCTTTTCTCTATCCTTTTCCTTTGCTCAGTCGCTAATGCGAGAGACGTACAACTCCTGAATCCCGAGTTCTTCGGACGGCCTACCTCAATGGCAGTTAAGCTCCTCTATGACAAAAAAACGGATGAGATCGAACCTTACATGGTAACGACAGACATAAAATGCGGCAAATACCATGCGGCTTCAGTATTCTATGGGGAGAAGGTAACATTCGCAGAAGTAAGAGCGTCCCTGAATAAGCTGTATGGGAGCTACGAAGATGTGTCTTTACTCAAAGAATCCTTGCAAGCAATCTGGGTGGTTAAAGATAAGCGATTTGGCATTCATTTGGTGCAGGAAGTAGAAGATGTAGTTCGGGTTATGTACATACAATGGCGACCAATGAAAAAGGTGACTAAAGACACTACGAAGGCAGGCGGTACTATTTTTGAAGATGACGAATGTAAAGAATAACGTCAACTAAGACGAAAGGAGGGAGGAAAGTTAAGAAACCTAAGGGGATCAGGCCGCAACAACAAAAAAGTTTATAAAAAAATAATAATAGAATAAGACGCAAAGATCGATTATCGGTCTCTTGTAGGTAGCCGACCTTAGCTGTTTAAACCGTCCGCCACAGTTCTGTAAGTCCTTGACCGACCTACTAAATTTGGTTATTATTAAACTCGTGTTAATGAGCCATGTCGGTGAGTTGTCATTTATTTGCCGCATCACCGGCGGTCATGATCTGCGCAAACTTTAGGTAGTGTGAGAGTCCCTTGCCTTGCTTTGTCATTCCGGGCTCGACCCGGAATCCAGTGCCTTAAAACTGGATTCCCGCTTTCGCGGGAATGACGGCTTGAGAACATCTCCCGTCGAGGGAGAGGAGGAAGGGCAACACAAAATCCAATCAATGAGTCACGAATGATGATTGATCTTTT
>DASPQI010000081.1:0-8588 GCA_035625045.1 Syntrophales bacterium
AGGGAATACAAAATAAACCTAAATGACAGGAACCATAGTATGCCTACTCGACAAGTTCAATAGAAATACAGCATGTTTTTCTATCTCACGAATTCGTGAACAACTTCCCATTGTCAGTGACAAATGTTCTATCAATAATTATTACAGTTGTTTTTTAGCTAATTCATATAATACTAGGTTTAGACTCGTATAATATCAGCATTCTTCTAGTATTGACAATTAAAAGGCAGTATGAAAAAGGACTAAGCTATCTAATGCCATAAACATTCATACAAATACTTTTTTTCACTATACCAAGTCTTCATGGACACTGATCATATAGCATGTTTCAGAGATAAAGATTTACCCAGTTAAAGTCTAGCCTTTCTTTTTTTTAAAGAGTGATGCCATGAAGAGCACATTGAAACCCATTTTTTCGAAACGGACAAACCTACCGCTCCTTGTGCGGGTCCGGTGTTTCATCGAGTATTTTTCTTGAATTTGAAGTTGCCGTGTTGCCTTCCTCATGTAAGTCGCACTTTTATTATTATACTTTTTGAGGTATGTTGCGATCCGTAACAAACAGGAACAACCAACTCAGTTAGTAAAATGGTTGACCATACATAAATTAAGACATTAATGTATCCATGTTATTGAGCCAGTTCTTATGAATTCACAGTTTCTTGAAAAGATAAATAGTTACTTTAGGCGCAACCCGGAAAGATCTTCTTATAAAGAAGAATTCATGGAGTACCTGCATGGACAGGCGAAGGCAATGCAACGTCCTTTAGCTGTTCTTGCCGCAGTTGCCTGGCTAATGTTTGCCTTTAACACGGACCAGAAACTTCACCCTGAATTTCCGGAGTTACTGTATTTCAGGCTGGGGCTGACAGCTCTCGGCATCACTGTATTTATCATCACTTTCTTTGACAAGATCAGGGGTAAGGGCCTTGGGCTGCTCCATGTGCTGTTTGGTTATTCATTGCTCACATGCTCTTACTTCACAGGTAGGATTGCCGATGACCCAAACTATGTTTCAGGCTTCCAGATATTGATTATCATCTCCGTTTTTTTGCCAGCCAGACTTATCAGTATCTATCGGTATTACGCCCTTTCCATAATTATCTTTCTTAGTGCAGTCTTTGTCTACGAGCCAGATCTCTATTCCTATGGAGCCCGATATTCAATGAGCAACCTCATCATCTCATATGTGATTGGTGGTATGATGGGATTCATTCTTGACAGGTACCGTTTTGATACTTTTCTGAATCAGCATAAAATCATTCAGTCAAACAGGGCTTTATTATATGAAATTGCCGAGCGCAAGCGGGTCGAGGAAGCCCTGCGTGAATCGGAACGACTGCTGGCTGAGATCATCGATTTTTTGCCCGATGCAACTTTTGCTATCGATCGAGATGGGAAAGTCATCACATGGAACCGGGCTATTGAAGAGATGACCGGCGTCAAGGCTGAATATATGTTAGGAAAAGAGAACTATGAATATTCCATCCCATTTTACGGTACTCCTAGACCGATACTGATTGACCTGGTATTTGAAACGGAAGAAGAGATTGAAAAGAAATATAGGTTCATCGAGAAAAAAGGGAATATACTCTTTTCTGAAGCCGATGTACCTCTGAACAACCAAAATCGTGTACTCTCGGCGAAGGCTAGTCCCTTGTATGACAATAATGGCAATATCGTAGGTGCTATCGAGTCTATCCGTGATATCACCGAGCGCAAGCGGATGGAAGAAGACATTGTCCAATCAAACAAAATGCATCAAGCTATCCTGGCTGCATCCCCTGTGGGAATCGGGCGGGTTAAAGGCCGTATTATGGACTGGCATAATGAGGCAATGGACAGGCTTGTGTTGTATGAGCCTCATGAAATGATCGGTAAAGACGTGCTCATGTTATATCCCGATGATGAAGAATATGAACGGGCCGGTCATGCAATGTATTCGAATCTTGCGAAGTTGGGATATGGACAGGTTGAAACCCAATGGAGGAGGAAAGACGGAACCCTGATCGATTGTTTGATTCGAATATCACCGATTGACTCATCAGATTTGGGAAAGGATGTAATTGCGGTGGTGGTAGACATTACCGACCTGAAGAGGGCTGAAAAAGCTTTGCATGAGAGCGAGAAGCGCTACCGCAGTGTGATCGAGAACATACATGATGTTTATTACTGTACCGACGAACGCGGTATTATGGTCATGATTAGTCCTTCTATCCTCAGGATGTTGGGATATGACTCAATCGAAGAGATTTTGGGCAAGCCTATAGAGAGCTTTTGGATGCATCCCGAGGAGCGGGCAGACATGTTACGGCGCATTAAGGAGGATGGCGCTGTCAGGGACTATGATGTTACCATCAAGAAAAAAGACGGCTCGCCACTTTCCGTCTCAGTCACAAGTGCGTTCCGGGTGGATGATGCAGGTAATATCCTTGGGGTCGAAGGGATTATCCGCGACATCAGCGAACGCAGGCGGCTGGAGGAGGCACGACATAGACTCGAGGAGCGCTTACGCCGTGCGGAGAAGATGGAGGTCTTAGGGACCCTGGCAGGGGGTGTTGCCCATGACCTCAATAATGTACTTGGGGTGCTTATCGGATATTCGGAACTGCTTCTGGAGAAAGTACCGGAGGAAAATCCGTTAAGAAAGCATGCCGCCAACATCCTTCAATCCGGCCAGAGGGGGGCGGCTATCATTGAAGACCTGCTGACGCTGGCCAGGAGGGGAGTGGCTATTTCGGAGGTGATTAATCTGAACGTCATAGTTTCTGGCTATTTCAAGGCGCCGGAATTCGATAAGCTGAAGGAATATCATCCCCATGTTACCTTCAAGACCGATCTTGAGGAAGATCTGTTGAATATCAAGGGTTCTCCAATTCATCTGGGAAAAACTCTTATGAACCTGGTGTCCAATGCGGCAGAGGCCATATCCGAAAGAGGGGAGATTACAATACGGACAGAGAACTGTTATCTGGATAAGCCCATTCAGGGGTATGACGACGTGCAGGAGGGCGACTATGTGGTCCTGACGGTATCCGATAACGGGAAAGGGATTTCTTCAAAAGACCTGGAACATATTTTTGAACCCTTCTTTACGAAGAAAGTCATGGGGAGAAGCGGAACGGGGCTGGGATTGACAGTCGTCTGGGGGACAGTAAAGGATCATAATGGTTATATTGATGTCAAGAGCGAGGAAGGCAAAGGAACCACTTTTGTACTCTACTTCCCTGTCACTCGCGAAGAGCTTATAAAAGATCGGAAGGCCATAGCACCTGAGAAATATATAGGGAGAGGGGAATCCATCCTGGTGGTGGATGATGTGAAGGAGCAGAGGGAGCTTGCCGTGGCCATGTTGAGCAAACTTGGGTACAAGGTTACTTCCGTGTCCAGTGGTGAAGAGGCCGTTTCGTATATCAAAACCAACAAGGTTGATCTGCTGGTTCTGGACATGCTAATGGACCCAGGGATCGATGGCCTTGATACTTACGAAAACATTCTCAAAATTAACCCTGAGCAAAAGGCCATTATTGTTAGTGGTTATTCAGAGACGGAACGTGTAAAGAAGGCGCAGGACTTGGGGGCTGGTGCCTATGTTAAGAAACCCTATGTACTGGAGAAGATCGGTCTAGCAGTGAGGAGAGAACTTGATAAAGAATAAGAAACAAAATTTCCAAGAGTCAAATGGAATTAATTGATTCTAACGGTAAGGCTATGGGTATAATTGTAGGTGCAGCCAGTTAGTCACGGTAAATAACAAATGTCTGTCATGTACATCGCAGTAGATAGCTTTTGATCCGTTTTAGAATATTACTGTCCTCAAACATTGTACAATTTCACAACGTATTGTGGGGAGAAAATAATTGACATACATATAGGACTTTTCTATATTTTTTACGGTGGATAGAAATATCTTATCAAATGTAGGGATCTATGATGACTCGACACATATCTTTCACTGTAATTATTATTTTTGTTCTTGTACTTCTATCCGCAGTCCATGACTTCAGCTTAGCTGATGTGGAAAAAGTTGTATCAACTAAAGAATGTCAAGGCTGTGATTTGAGCAATGAAGATTTTTCTGGTACATACCTTGAATCCGCAAACCTCTCTTATGCAAATCTAACCGGAGCAAATCTGAGTCAAACCGATCTGTCAAATGCAAATCTGACTGAAGCAAATCTATCCGAAGCAGATCTGTCCAAAGCAAATCTTTTTGGAGCAGACCTCACCAAGGCAAATCTGTTTAAGGCAAACCTTTCCAAAGCAAACTTGACTGGGGTAAATCTAACAGGAGCGTATCTGTTCGGGGCAAACTTTTCCGCAGCTCTGTGGACTGACGGGACAATATGTGGAGAAGGGTCAATCGGAAAGTGCGAAAAGTGACCTCAGCATCAGATACTACTCGTTGCACTCTTTCACTGCTGAAAGCTCATCGTCATTACCCCAGAGTCAGGGAGAATATGCAAGCTGCTTCTGCCCGTTACAGGAACAGTGGCACAGGAGAAAACAGCCGACAAAACTTCTATAATCATCAAGCTGAGAAAGAAATTAAAAACTCTTTCTTTCATGTGGTATCTCTGTTCTGTTAACATATCCGTCTTAACTCATATGCAGGTTCTGTCCAGTACTGATTACCATAAAAGGCAAAGGGTATCTACACAACATTTCATAAGGTGATTTGTGCCGATATCTTTTATCTTTTTCTCATTGACACATCGTTCGCCGCTTCGTACACTGTAAAAGTAAGAATTTACTCAGCGAAAGTGATGATGAAATGAACGTGCTGTTTTTTATCATAGGATTGATTCTGGTCGTTATAGTCTTAGGCGACACTTTTGAGACAATGGTGCTTCCCCGCCGTGTGACGCGCCAGATCAGGCTTGCCCGCATCTTTTACCGGTACACTTGGCGATTCTGGAAGTTGCTGGCCGAGTTGATACCTTCACGCAAGCGAAGAGAAAACTTTATTGGCTTTTTCGGCCCCCTTTCTGTGATTGTACTGATCATTTTATGGGCTACAGGACTGGTCTTCGGCTTTGCACTCATTCACTGGGCTTCAGGTTCGGCGATTACGATGCATGGAGGAACCGCCGGCTTCAGTATATACCTATATCTCAGCGGGACCACTCTATTCACACTCGGTTTGGGGGATGTTATGCCGGTCACCCCTTTTGGAAGGGGATTAATCGCCTTTGAGGCCGGTTTGGGTCTAGGTTTCCTTGCCCTTGTAATCAGCTACCTCCCTTTATTGAATCAGTCATTTGCCAGTCGTGAAGTAACTATTTCGCTGTTTGACTCGCATGCAGGCTCGCCGCCCACTGCAGCGGAGATGATACGCCGGCATGTTCACCAGAATGAGATTGATGGGCTTCGCGAACATCTTCATAAGTGGGAACGCTGGTCGTCCGAATTACTCGAAAGTCATCTATCCTATCCTGTGCTGGCTCTTTTTCGTTCTCAGCACGATAACCAGTCATGGCTTGGATCGTTCACGGTGATACTCGATACATGCGCGTTGATTCTGGCGGGTATAGAAGGTGTGTGCAAGCAGCAGGCTAAATTTACATTTGCCATGGCACGACACACAATTGTCGATCTTGCTCAAATCTTCAACTGTCCTCCACATCATCCGGATAAAGACCGCCTGCCTTCAGATGAGCTTGAATATTTGTGTTCCGTGCTTTCGTCATCCGGCCTCAAGCTGCGGGAGCAAAAAGAGTTGGAGAAGGAACTGTCCGAGCTGCGCCGCATGTATGAACCGTATGTCTATTCTCTATCCAGATATATGCGTATCACTATCCCGCCATGGATACTAAAAACAGAACACGCGGACAATTGGCAGACGACGCCTTGGGATACTATTTCCAGTTTGCAAAAAAAGAAGACACTGCGGCGAATGCGGGACGAACATTTTTAAACTAATCGTAAGGCGAATCAGAATTGTAAAGCCCGAACGATTATCAGACATGGAATATTTTTACAGACTATGAAGATTGCAGCAACCGGGGATATCCATTATGACTTGATACGGGATCAGAAAGAGCACGAGGCCTTTCTTCGTTTTGTGGAAGGCCTGGAAAGTGAAAGGCCCGATGTGTTGGTGCTGGTGGGTGACACTGTGGGGCTTGGCCACGCAAAGCTGGAGGCGTGTTTGGATTATTTCAAAACGGTTTCGCCTGTGCGTCTTATGGTTTTTGGAAATCACGACTACTGGAGCACTGAGGGAGAATCATTCGAACATCTCGAAATGATGAAGACCAGAATAAAAAATTGCGGGTTTAAACTGCTGGATGAAAAACCGGATATTATTGACGGCATCGGCTTCGCGGGTAACTGCTCCTGGTACGATTATTCCTTCGCCCCGGCAGAGGTGCCCCCTCGCTCGTCATACGAAAAAAAAATATTCAGGGGTCATATTATCTGGAATGATCTTCATTTCGTCAGGCTCGGCAAAACGGATGGTGAGTATACCAATGAGCTTGTAGAAAAACTGGAGGCGGATATCAGGAAACTTGAATCAGAGGTGGATCAGATTATCGCCGTGACCCATCATATCGGATTTATGGAGATGCTGACCACAAGAGAAGATTTCCCGGGGTGGAATTTCTGCAATGCCTTTATGGGAAGCTCCAGATTAGGAGAAATGCTGCTGCGGCATCCGAAAGTAAGATGCCACATCTGCGGCCACATACACGACCAGAAAGTGGTTAAAAAAAATCATCTGGTTTCGATCAATCCCGGCTCCACTTACGACGAGAAAAAATTTCTTACTCTAGTTGTCACTAAGGATGGCTTAATTCAATCTATAAAATTCGGCGGCACGGAGGTTCAGTTGTGATTTACAGGTACGATGATCGCAGGATATATGATGATCTGATGGCGTCCGCTCAATATAACTGGGGAACGGTTAAGAAGGTTTGTGAGTTGGTGCTGAATGTTGGAAAATATTTTCTAGGCTTTCCCTATGAGGCTAATACGCTCGAAACGGACGATGAGGAGACATTAGTCATAAACTTGAGAGAATTTGACTGCTTCACCTTTGTGGAAAATGTCGTGGTGCTGGCAAGGCAGATCAGGGAAGGGAAGACTACTTTTGAGGAATATGGCGCCGCGCTGGAGAGGATCCGGTACCGTAAAGGTATGTTAAAAGGGTATCCTTCCCGCCTTCACTATTTTTCCAACTGGCTTAACGATAATGAAGAGAAGGGTATTGTGAAGGATATCACATCTGAAATCGGGGGGAAACCCTTTCATAAGGAAATCAATTTTATGACCACGCACCGGGGGAATTATCCTGGCTTGAATAACGATGAATCGTACCGGCAGATGAAGGCTGTCGAAAAAAGCCTGTCCCGGCGAGTTATGCATCATATTCAAAAAGCTGAACTGAGACGGTTCGAGAATGCAATAGAAGACGGAGATCTAATTGCCGCTATGACCGGTATCGATGGATTGGATGTGTCACACGTTGGTCTTGCCGTCCGTGCCAGGGGAAGAATTCATCTTTTACATGCATCAGAAGTCGAGAAGAAGGTCATCGTCTCCGATGACACACTGTACCGCTACCTTTCCAAACGGAAAACCATGACAGGGATCATGGTCGGGCGGGTTGGTTAGGTTTGTCGAAGTGGTGATAATCTACTGATGAGTGGAAATGCCCGCCCCATCTCCATCCGCGGCTTAAAAATTCCTGGACTACAGGGTGTGCCTCGAAAAGAGTTCCCGGTCTGTCTGGAAGGTAGGTCGCGCCAGGAGGATCAATGCGGCCGCTTTCATCCATGACGGGGTTCAAATAAGGATTGATATCCACAGCCCGTCCATATGCATGGTGTGAAAACCTTTCCGTGCCCATAACGAAACGGTAGTTAAAGGCGGATGTGTTGTTGTCTGCCATTGATACATCATCCGACCAATCGTATTTCACAATCGGTATGACCCTGGCGACAGGAAATTTTAACCGTTCGATCAATTTGAAAATCTCGGTGACATCTTTTTCCACTCCTCTGTGGACTACAAGCTGTCCCTGATGCAGCTGACCGTCAAAAGCAAAGTAGCGTACATCTATGAGGCATAAAGAATCGATTACATCTTTCGGCGCTTTTGTGCCTGCAACGGCTTCGTCAAGGGTCATCTTACTGTCGATTATGGGATCAATGTCAGCAGGGCTCAAGGGAATGCGACCTCAAGTACTTTTTCAACGGTTTCATCGTCCACAGAAACTTCTTTGTAAATATCCTGAACGAGCTTATTATCAACGATGTTAAAATTTTTTTCTATAGGCGTTACGACGATGCCTCCCATTTCAACGAGCCCTGGTGAAATCAAGATCCGTTCATCCTTCGGTAAGAAGTACACGGCTGGACGATGTTTTCGGCGGGGGAAAATCGCTGCCTGCCATGTATTTCCTTTATATGAACACAGCAGGTTCATCCCCGGCTCACCCGGTGATGCAAGAACGTCCTTCATCGCATATATAACATTCGACAAGGCGCAACTTATGGCATCACGTTTTTTTCCTTCAAGAACAATGATTCCCCGCCCCACGTCTCTTACTTTAAGAATGGAGATGCCGTCTATAACTTTTGCTA
>DASPQI010000082.1:0-4882 GCA_035625045.1 Syntrophales bacterium
GTTCAATAGAACCACAGAATGCAAGAAGCAGCATTGATCCGTCGGGTCAAGATATTACAAGCTATTTCGATGGCAGCGCATTTAGCTGGCCATCAAATTGGTTATTGAATGTTCCGACAAATATCTACGCCGTCCGTATTGAAGTTACTCGTGGTGCAACACCGGATTTGGCAGGGAATTATGACTATGTTTTAAATACGTGGATAAAACAGTGCGCGGCAAATGATATTACATGTCCAGCATATAATGACACATCAACCTTCGCCAATACAAAAATCAATTATAGTAGTGTAACGCCTGGTGACACAGCCACTCTGAGTCGAACATTCTCTTTGAGCCCTATCTACCATCAGGATTTCGATACCTTTTACTTCGGCTGGACAACTGCCACAGGTGGTGCAACACAAAATGTTACGATAACTCGATTTGGACTGAATTTCATACAATGACGTTCTAAAGAACGTCGATGACATTATATATGGCTCTTTCTCCCACTATTCCCTTGAGGTTTATATTTTCCATCTTTTCAACCCTGAAAGAATCCTTTACTAGTTCATATGTTTTGCTGCAGATGAGGATCTGATCTGCTCTGGCAATGCGTTCCAGTCTGGCAGCTAAATTGACCGGTCTGCCCAGAGCCGTATATTCCTTTCTGATTGAGGAGCCAAAAATTCCGACCATGGATTCACCAGTGCTGATCCCAAAGCCAACGGGTATCTTGATATTCTTTTTAACAGTTTCCAGGTTTATATCAGCTACTTTATTTCGCATCTCGATTGCACACTCAACCGCTCTCTTGGCGTCATCATCCTGGGTTATCGGCGCTCCGAATATCCCCATGATGCTGTCACCGATGTGTTTATCGAGTGTGCCGTTATGCTTGAAAATGATGTTATCAAGAGGGTAAAAATAATTCAGGTTCAGGAGGTCAGATAGATCTAGAGGCGACAGCGCTTCGGATATTTTTGAGAAGCCACGGATGTCGGTAAAGAGGATGGTAACTTTCTGGTTTCTGGGTGCAAGGCTTGCACTGAATTTCTGTAATTCGTTGAGGACCTGAGATGGAACGAACTGTTTTAATCTCTTCTTGACATGAAATTCCTTGATCTTCTGCCGGATCTCTTTATTGTCAAAGGGTTTCGTTAAAAAACCGTCAATCCCCGAGTTTACGCTTTCGATGGCACGGTCCAGGGTTGCGTAGCCGGTAAGAATAATCCGGATGATCTCGGGATTAAGTCTTCCGATCTCTGTGAGCGTTTCCAAGCCGTCCAGCCCCGGCATCTTGAAATCGGAAATTACCGTTTCAATTTCATTTGTATGCTTACGAACGATATCTATAGCCTCCATACCATTCTCGGCCAGCAGGATGTCGTAACCGTCCCTATGAAGGACTTTTTTTAAAGATATCCGGACGCCTTCTTCATCATCTACGATTAAGATTTTAATCATGATACCCTCGCTTTCGCTGGCAGATCTATTGTAAAATTTGTGCCCTGACCTTGGTTACTGCTCACAGAGATTAGTCCCCCATGCTTTTTTATAATTTCATGAGACATATATAACCCTAACCCTGTCCCTGTGCCAACATCTTTGGTGGTAAAAAATGGCTTAAAAATATCTTTGATGACTTCGGCGGGGATACCCACCCCGGTGTCGCGGCACTCTATTGTAACGATGTTTGCATCTTCTTTATATCTTGTTTTCAGGGATATAGTTCCCTTGCCGTCGGGCAGTGCTTGAAGGCTGTTTTTGATTATATTGATAAATACCTGGCCTAGGTTCGCGAAGTTGCCGTTTATCCTTGGCAGATTTTCTTCGTAATCTTTTTCAATGACCACTTCCGTATGTTTATATTGATTGTGTAATACCCTTAAAGCATCTTCTATCACCGCACTGATATCGACATCTTCAACGTAGGTCTGCGTCTGGCGTGATAAGCCCAAAACGCTTTTTACAATAGTCTCTGCTCGTTTGAGTTCTTTTAGTGAAAATTCCAGATCCTTTAATACCTCATCATCAATCTCTCCCTTTGTCTGTTGTTCATTGATTAATTCGATATCCGTCTGAATCAGACTTGATGCGCTTGATAAGGGGTTATTAAGCTCATGGGCGATTCCGGCGACAAGCTGCCCGATAGCAGCGAGACTCTCTGTCTGAATCAGCATCTGCTGAGTCTTTTCTTTTTCCTCGAGAGCCGCTTTACGTGAGTTGATCAATGTTTGAGTAAAGATCCCATATATTACCACAAAGACCACAATCAGCGTGCGTGTCAAAACTTGTTCAGATGTCAAAGAATCAAGCACCCAGTAGATTGTTACCATTACAATTGCGATTAATATCAAACCATTCTTTTCTATTTTTTGACGGATCATTCTTCTTGCGCTCTTTTTTAATTTACATATGATTAATCAAATATTATATCATAAATCTGTGCTGTCCCAAATAACCTGAAATGGATATTACGGCCTTGTGGAATCAGGTATTTGGACGGGTTTTTTGGTTCTTTGAAAATCAGGTTGCCTCTTTTTTTTCTCTCCCGGTTAATATGCTGTCCAATTCAGTGATAGCTGCTCCTGTATGATCACTGTGAGCGGCGGTTCAAACGGCTGATCAATCCATGTCCACAAATCCCTGTAAGTGAACAGGTTATATCGCAGCATCGCCACAAGGTTGGACAGGGACCACAGAAAACTAGATTTGAACTTCAGGTACTTCAAAATCAGGACGGCGATCAATGCTGTCCAAATCTGGATCAAAAGCGCATTGGGAGAGGTTCCCACAAAAGTCTTGATCCGGAGATTCTGTTTGATGGTCTTGAAAAAAATCTCTATCTGCCACCTGTCCTTGTATATCGCGGCAATCGTAGTTGCCCCAAAGGTCATGTGATTGGTCAAAAGGACGATGACCTTTTTATTTTCCTCATCCCAAACTTCCAAGCGCCGCAGGGCGCCGGGATACTTCTGATGAGAGTAGAAACCTTGGAGTTTAATCATCTGGTCTCTCAAGATGTTTCTGTTCCTGGGCACGGGCATGTCCTCCAAAACCCGGTAACGGGCGTTATCTTTCTGCCTGGTGACGAAGAAAACGCCGCCTCCGGTCCATCTCCAGAAGAGCTCGTAATCGACATACCCCTTATCTATCACCACAATCGAGCCCGGAGAAAATGTCATTGTCCTGGCAACATTCACCTCATGAACTTTCCCTTCAGTTATGTGGGCAAAGACCGGCAGATACCCGTCGTGGTCCAGAAGCAAATGAAGCTTTACCGCTCCTTTGGTCTGCCGGAACCTCGCCCAGTCAAAGAGACTGGCGCAAAGCTCAATGACCGTGGCATCGAGAGAAAAGAGCTTGCTCTTGAACCGAAACCGGCGTTTGCCAAAGTCCAGTTGCCGGCACCTGGCCAGTAGATGATAAAAGACCTTTTCGTACAACTGCCATGGGCGATGCTCGTTGGCATAAGATAGCGTCGATCGCTTAGGAGCCTTCTGGAGCCCCAGATGCCTCGCTTTGCCGAAACAGCTCGCCAGGCCGCCGCAGATCTCTCTCAATGAATGGGCTTGCCCTAGCTGGCAAAACAACATGGCAACAAACTGGTCCCAGCAACTGAATCCCTTGGCTCCGCGCTCGGCCTGGGTTGCATGTACTGTTTCAAAGAACTCGCGCTTCGAAAATAAGTGTAGAATTTGACCGAAAATGCTGTTAAATCTATTCACCAGGGTGTCTCCTTTCAGGTTTTGTTTTTTTGTGCTAAAGAAACTTCTACCTGATTGTGTACACCCTTTTCAATTCCAAAAATTATCTTGGACGGATCTGATTTTCTAGAATAACGGACAGGAGAGTCATGGGATCGATGAATGACTTTGTATTCCAGGCGAAGGTCTATCTTATAGAATATCGACAAGCACGTTTCAGTTCATCTGAATGGATCACCGATGTCGTATTTAAAATATGATCGCCCTAAAGATGCTTTCAAGGCGTTGAGTCTTAATAACAAGAAATGATCTTGGGTTCATTTTGGGTCGTTTTTCGTTTATGTTAGATAAATATATTGAACCTAATGAATTTATCTAAAAATCTCAAAACTGATGAATCATAAAGCATAATTTAAGGAAAAGCAGGAGACATCGACATTTGATTTAAATTATTGATTTTGCTTCTTTTTGCATTCAAGTCCCGGCCTCGGCACCAAAATTGAGATAAAAAACCTTTTGATAATGGGGAGTTAGGAAAAATGATCTAATTCCCTTTTTTCATTTGGGGTACAATTGGGGTACTTTTAGCATGCTCGTTTGAAATGAAGTCATTGTGACATCGTTTCATGGAAGGGTTGAAAACGGTATCCATGAAAGCGCTTCCCTCGTCTCTCTGATAATTTTTGATATACGAGTAATACTTCTCGTAGATCATCTGCATGGTCTCATGCCCCATCATCTTCTGTACCCATCCTGGGTGTTCACCGGCGTCAAGCATGAGAGTGGCAAAGGTATGCCTCGTCTGATAAAGCGAACGATGTTCTAACCCAATCTTCTTCAGGGCTGGTTTCCATACATGGTAATTCGTGGAATCAGGATCCAAAGGTTTTCCATATTGGTTAAGGAAAACATACTCCGATTTACCCATCGTCTGCTTCCTCTGATTTCTCATTGCATCAACTACCGGTTGAAGCATCTTGATATCCCGGACGGATTTTCTTGTCTTCGGTCTACCTTCCTCTCCCTTCACCCTTGTTTCCCTTACTCTGATCAATCGCATCTGAAAATCGATGTGCTTCCATTTAAGGGCAGCCATCTCACCGAATCTCATCCCGGTGAAGAAAGCAACGACAAAGAAGTCTCGGTACCTTTTACTCACATTATCGAGGAAAAGATTTACCTCATCCATT
>DASPQI010000083.1:0-11652 GCA_035625045.1 Syntrophales bacterium
CCAGGCATTGAGACAGGTATTAGAATCGGTCGCAAACTTAAATACTCCACTCACAGATAGCACAACAAAAACATTTGAAATGGACATTGCTGCTAGATGGGCACATGAAAGTCCGACAAAACTCAAAGAGGCGATCTGCCAGCTTGAAAAAGAGAGTATGCCTTTATGGGAAATGACAAAACAGAGGGTATTATTCGACGAGATAGGCAGTTTCGGACTTCATGTAAAAGCGCAGGGGAAAAAATACCGGCTGGATCCCCTGGAGAAATTCGGAGATGATCTGCTTATGCACTTAAGTAGATTTGATATTGAAAATATCAACCGTCTCCTAAATTCTTTTCCGGAACTGATTGGTAAAATCAAATCACTATAGATAAAATGCTTGGTATTGGAAAAGGCAGGAAGATTGCCGCATGATTATTTGCCCTGATTGCATAAACAAATCTATCCAGGAGTAGCAAAGAAGGTACTAAAGGTACTATGAATCGGTGGAACCCAATGTAGTCTGAACTTTTAATTAAAGTAACTGATTATTTGTTCAAGGAGATGATAAATGGTAAACGATATTCATGTTCTATCAGAAACAAAAAGGCCGATGATTTTAATTGTGGATGACACCCCGATCGATCTTCAGGTGTTATCTATGATACTTAGTAAGGAAAATTATCAGATAGGAGTCGCCATGAATGGTAGACAGGCACTGGATACGGTAGAAAAGATTTATCCCGATCTTGTACTTTTAGACATAATGATGCCCGAAATGGACGGGTTTGAAGTCTGCAATACATTAAAGAGATCCTTCACAAGGGATATTCCTGTCATATTTCTGACTGTAAAAGATGAGACTGAAGACATTTTGAAGGGATATGAAGCAGGTGCCGTGGATTATGTGACAAAGCCCTTCAATTCTGCGGAATTGCTTGCTAGAGTCCGTACACACGTCGAACTGAAGAAAAAAATAGACAATGAAAAGAAACTGATCACCAAACTGACAGCCACATTGGAGGAACGTAAGCAAGCGGAGGAAGCGCTAAGACAGGCTCATGATAATCTAGAACGACTGGTAGAAGAACGAACTGCCGAGCTCGTAGTAAAAAACCGGCAACTTACGGATGAGATTGGAGAACGCAGACGTGCTGAGGAGGCGCTTGAGATCAAGTCCAAAAATCTTGAAGAATTTAATACCGCTTTGAAAGTTTTACTGAAACAGAGGGAGAAGGATAAAATTGAACTCGAAGAGTGGGTACTGGCAAATGTCAAGAACCTCATTATGCCACACGTTGAAAAATTGAAGAAATTCAATTTGAAAACCAGAGCAACAACTCATCTCAGCATCCTTGAGACAAATTTAAAAGATATTACATCTTCATTCTCGCAAAGGTTATCCTCAAAATATCTAAACCTCACCTCCAAAGAAATCCAAATAGCAAATCTTGTCAAGGAGGGTAAGACCAGTAAAGATATAGGTGAGTTGCTGAATGTCTCCGAAAGGACGATTGATTTTCACAGAAAAAATATCAGAAATAAGCTCGGTCTTCAGAATAGAAGAGCAAATCTGAGATCGAGTCTCATAAATTTATAATAACACTAATAAGAACCTAGTATATTTCACCATATCAACTAGGATTGTAAGTTTATTAAAAGTTATTTAATTTATGAGTGATTCATGTTCTGAGGGAGACCGCGGAATGTGAATGTCAGTCCCCATTCCCTCCTCCACGATGGGGGAGGGAATCAAATTTTGATTATTTTATTTTTTATTTTACATTCTCCTTGCCGACAAATTCCCATCTTTTGATTTTCTCAAATGCGTCTTCAGCTGCCTTTAAGAGCAACCTCACCCCGGACGGCTTTACAAAAAAATCATCGAATCCTGCGGCGCGACACTCCATAAGGCCACAGGCGGTGGCAAATCCGGTAAATGCGTTGACTACACTCATTTGATTGTCTTTCCTAATAGTCTTGCACAGATCTATGCCATTTATACCGGGAAGGTCAAGGTCAATAAACATCACCTTTATATCTTCTACTTTAAGGATATCGAGCGTTTCTTTGGCATTCTTAGCAGTCCGTACTGTATAGCCTGCCGAGCCAAAGACATCTGTTAACATGTCCAGTATGCAAATTTCATTATCTACGACCAGTATTTTTTTGTCACTCTCGGTGATCATTACGATTTACCTTAATGATCATTTTTCAATTGTTCATTATCTTTTACAGAATTAACTTATGTATTTACACTTTGTCTGAACCCCAGGTAATTATGAGATTTATAGCCAGAACCATAATCAATCTTATTGGTGATATCTATTATTCTATTTATAAAATCACAGCACATGCTATAGGTCAGTGATGATTAAGCTAGTATCAATCCAACTCTAAAAGATAGGACATAAGATTTTTTGTCTTGTCCTGAATACCCAGTTTATTTCTAATATTCTTCCTGTGAAAATCAACTGTCTTCTCCGCGATATTAAGAAGGTCCGCTATTTCTTTACTGGTCTTACCCTCCTTTACAAGATTAGCTATTTGAATTTGCCTTGAAGTAAGGTTCAGGTATTTTGATGATAACCTTTGCGAGAATGAAGATGTAATATCTTTTAAATTTGTCTCAAGAATGCTTACATGAGCTGCTGCTTTTGCGTCTAAACCAATATTCTTCAACTTTTCAACATAGGGAATTACAAGAGTTTCTACGTTTGCAAGTATCCACGCACCCAATGCTGTCTTGTCCTTTTCCCTGTCATCCAGCAAAACTCTCAGGGTGGTATTGAGATCCTCAAGATGACATGTCTTAACCTCCAGCGCCTCCTGTGCCTTTTTGCTCTCTGTGATGTCATCGACCATCTTTATGGCCGAAATAACATTGCCCTTTTTGTCCTTAACAGGAGACGAAATGATTCTGTAATCCCTGGTGTCCTTCCCCGACGACGTTTTTATGACATTCTCGTGTACCAACCCATCCTGGAACGTCGTATACACCGGACAATGTGGACAAATAGCTCCAGGCGGCGGATTCTTGCAGGCAGGAATTTCATAACATTTGAGCTTCCTTGAAATATCGGCAAACGGAAACCATTTTTCCATCTGCTTGTTAAAGGTCAATATCTCCATTTCCGGGTTCAACAGGGATATACCAATGCCTATATTATTGATAACGCTTCTGTATCTTTCTTCAGATTCCCTTAACGCCTCCTCCGCCTGCTTACGGTCGGTGATATCTTCACAAACGATGAGGACCATGAAATTGCCGCGTTGATCTCGCACGGCTCGTGCCGACTCCTTTACCCACATGACATTTCCGTCCTTGCGCACCTTGCGAAACTCCCAGGTTGCCACTTTCATCGGGTTTTGCACACACCTCGTAAATTGTCTCTCGACAGCCCCTCTGTCATCTGGGTGAAAAACAATCAGAACTGATAATCCCACCAGTTCTTCAACGCTGTAACCGAGTTGTTCAGCCCCGCACTTATTGACGGACAGCACCTTGCCTTCCACATCGATAGTGAAATACATAGAAGGATTATCATCATACAAAGCCCGGTATCGTTCTTCGCTATGACGAAGCGCCTCCTCTGCATACCTGCGCATCTGGCGTATCTCTGCCTCACCTAACTCACGCTGCACAGCGGGAATCAGACGCGCTCGATTATCCTTCATTACATAATCATGCGCCCCGGCCTTCATCATTGCCACAGCGGTTTCTTCTCCCATAATTCCCGAAATTACTATGAACGGAATATCACGGCCTCTCTCCTGCACGATTCTCAAAGCCGCCAAAGCATCGAACTGGGGCATGTTGTAATCTGCGATAATAATGTCCCAATTTTGCTTTTGCAGTGCAGATATCATATCTACAGCCGTTTCCACCCTTTCATGAATGGGCACATAACCCGCACTTTCCAAATCACGAATGATCAGTCCCGCGTCACTCTCTGAATCTTCAACAATCAAAACACGCAGTGAAGTAGCCATACCTTCTTCATCCCGTCATGTGAAACTCATTCAGTACTAGCCAATAAAGGCTGAGCTGTCTAACAGCATCAGCAAATTGTTTAGGATCGACAGGCTTGTAAATGTAACTGTTTGCGCCCAGGTCGTAACATTTTTCCATGTCCCGTTTGTTTGTTGAAGATGTAAAGATCACGACCGGTAGCAGCTTCGTTCGGTCATCCGCCCGTATGCGCCTCAAAATCTCCAGGCCATCCACCCCCGGCATATTTAAATCGAGTAGAACGACAACCGGCAAACGAGGTGTATCCCCCTTGGCCTGCGACCACGTACCAAAAAGATAGTCAAGCGCTTCCTGTCCGTCCTGAGCAATCACAAGATTTTTGACTATGTGGTTTTTCCCTAAGGCACGTCTCGCGAGTTCTATAGAACCGGGGTCGTCTTCAACAAGGAGTACAATTTTGTTTCGCATGGATTTACCTAACAAATAAACAGTAGATTCTTTCCCCACTTCACCTTCTTTCGTAATCCCTCTATCATTGAAATGTATGTTCGTGGAAAATTGCCCTTTTATTGGCTCTTCTATCTTCATGTTCAAGAGACACATACTTTGCAAACACCCAAAAAAATAAAAACCCCATTTCCATTATAATATGAAACGGGGTTTTTACACCTAGGCACGCTCCTCTAGTTAAAAACGTTAACGTTTGGAGATCCATGAACTAAATATTTGTACGTATAAATATATTTTCAATCTACAATTAAAACAATACTAGTTCATGTATAGGATTATACAGGGGTAAAACTAGTATTATGGTAATTTTATAGATATTTTAATGACTTATACAATTATGTTCACTCTGATAAAAGGGTTAAAATCCTCATTTCGTTTATGTGATAAAGAGAACCAACGCTTTTAATTTGACTTTATCTGCTCATTTTTTATACTATTTAACAAAATCGACAGAAAGGAGCCGATTACAGTGCTTGAATCCTCTCTGGACAAATTGGCAGAAACCATCCTTAATCTCGATGAGGCATCCCTTGCCAGCTTATGGGATAAATATAAGAAAAAAATGGAGAATTTCGATACAACGAAGGAATGGGAAAAATCAGTTATTATTTTTTTCATCATCAATTCTGTAAGGGTAAAGAATCACATATTCAATGAAAATATCCTTAATCTTCAGAAAAAACAGGGAAAACCTGTAAAACCATCCAAAGTGAAGCCAAACCTGAAGCTGGTCAAATAAAATACCGATGGACACCAAAGCCGCCATTAAGAGGATTGAAGAACTCAGAGGGTTAATCAATTACCACAACCGGCGCTACTATCAACTTGATGACCCGGAAATATCCGACATTGAGTACGACCGCCTCATGAAGGAATTGGTCGATCTGGAGGCGCAATTTCCAGAAATTGATATCTCCGATTCTCCCACGCAGCGTGTCGGGGCGGTGCCATTAGAAAAATTCAGCACTATCTCGCACCTTACACCGATGCTCAGCCTCGCCAATGCCTTTTCGGAACTGGATATTCAAGACTTTGGAGAACGCATTAAGCGTTTCCTCGGTACGCACGAAAATATTGCCTTTGTAGCTGAACCTAAACTGGACGGCACGGCGGTTAATCTTATTTACGAAAATGGAGCCTTTACCGTCGGAGCAACGCGAGGCGATGGGACAGTAGGTGAAGACATTACCCAGAATCTTAAAACCATTCGCACTATTCCATTACAGATGAAGAAGAGCAAAGTTCTCCCCATCCTGGAGAGGATTGAAATCAGGGGAGAAGTATACATTGAGATAGATGCATTCAAGAAACTGAACAACCGCAGGCTGAAGGAAGGCGAGCCGCCCTTTGCCAACCCACGCAATGCCGCCGCGGGGTCGCTGCGACAGCTCGATTCAAAAATCACCTCCAAGAGACCTCTGGACATCTTCTGCTACGGCATCGGCTTAGTCACCGGACATACCTTTAATAGGCACTGGGATGTCCTGCAGGCCCTTTCCCGATGGGGATTCAGAGTCAACCCCTATATTAAACAGGCTAAAGACATTCATGAATGCATAGAGTACTATCATCACATCAGTGAATTGAGAAAGGAGCTTCCCTACGAAATTGACGGCGTCGTAATAAAAGCAGATGATCTTAATATCCAGGAGCGTTTGGGTTTCGTATCCCGAAGTCCGCGATGGGCTGTGGCGTGCAAATTCGCCGCCACGCAGGAAACGACCGTTATCGAAGATATCCTTGTTCATGTAGGACGCACCGGTGTACTCACCCCCGTGGCCATCATGAAACCGGTCAAGGTTGGTGGTGTCACCGTGAGCAGGGCAACACTCCATAATCAGGATGAGATCGACAAAAAAGACATCCGCATCGGTGATACTGTTATTGTTCAGAGGGCCGGGGATGTAATCCCGGAAGTTGTGAAGGTTATTGAATCAAAAAGAACGGGTAAGGAAAAAAAATTTGTTATGCCTGCCAGTTGCCCAGAATGCGGCTCAAAGGTCGTCCGCCTGGAAGGCGAAGTAGCCTACAGATGTATCGGCATGGCCTGTCCCTCCCAGATTAAAGAGCATATCACTCACTTTGCATCCCGCGGTGGTATGGACATCGAGGGGCTCGGCGATAAGATGGTCTCTCAGTTGGTGGATACAAGTCTGATAAAAGACCCTGCCGATCTCTATTTCCTTACAAAGGATAAGCTACTCACTCTTGAGAGGATGGCAGACAAATCGGCGAATAACCTACTAGCCGCCATAACACGGTCAAAATCTCCACTTCTCGAGAAGTTTCTCTATGCCTTGGGAATCAGGCATGTGGGAGAGCATATGGCGAGGGTCCTTGCCAAGTCCTTCATGACACTGGACAGGCTCATGGAGTCTACGGAAGATGACCTTCTGGCCATTAAAGATATTGGTCCCGAGGTAGCCGGCAGCATCAGCAGATTTTTCAGTGAACAATCCAATATAAAAGTGATTGAAAAATTCAAGAGGGCCGGTATCAAGCCTGTAGAAAAAGCTCGTCATAAAGACGCGCCTCTGGCCGGGAAATCCATTGTTTTTACGGGAACGCTCAGCAAACTGACAAGAAGCGAAGCGAAAGTGATTGTTGAATCCCTCGGTGCTTCCACCACGGAGTCGGTCACAAAAACCACCGATTACGTAGTCGCCGGTGAATCGCCCGGCTCAAAGCTGGAGAAGGCAAGGACCTCGGGCATTAAAATTATCAATGAAGAAGAATTCTTGAAACTTATCGGCAGAAAGTGAAAAGATGAAGCGGATGCACGTTATCATTTCCGGCAGGGTCCAGGGTGTTTTTTTCCGGGCGTATACCAGGGAGACCGCCTTGGCTCTGAAGCTGAACGGCTGGGTCAGGAATCTCCACGATGGCAGCGTTGAAGCCGTCTTTGAAGGTGAAGATAAGAATGTCAAGACGATGCTGGAATGGTGCAAGAAAGGCCCGCCGCATGCGATTGTCACTAAAGTTGATGTTTCCGAAGAACCCCATACCGGCGAATTCCGGGATTTCCGCATCACCTACTGACGATATTCCTTGAATGCCTCTTCAAAACCTTTCATCGAATTGACAATTGTCGCATCATCCACACAAAATGCGATCCGGAAATTGCCCGGCCATCCGAAGCCGCTGCCCGGCACGGTCAGGATTCTTCTCTTCGTCAGCGCCTTGACAAATTCTATATCGTCATCTATCGGAGTCCTAGGAAAGAGGTAGAAGGTCCCATCTGGCGTTAGAAAATCATAACCGATGGATGAAAGACCGTCACATAGGAGTTCTCTCTTTCTCCTATATTCCTTCACATCAACCGTCGTGCCCTGTATTTTTGCAATAACCCGCTGCATCAAGGCGGGGGCATTGACGAAACCAAGGGTTCTGTTGTAGAGAATAAGCCCGCTCATAACCTCTTCAATATCGGACACTGCTGGATTGACAGCCAGATAGCCAATCCGTTCACCCGCGAGCGAAAGGCTCTTTGAATAGGAAGAGGCGATTATGCTGTTTCTGTAAGCCGCGAGGATGCTCGGAACTTTAACACCATCATAGACGATCTCCCTGTACGGCTCATCCGAGACGAGGTAAATATCCCTTCCGTATGTCCTCTCCTTATCTTCCAAGAGTTCGGCCAGCCCTCGTATCGACGCCCCGTCGTATACTTTACCTGTCGGATTATTGGGAGAATTGATAAGGATTATCTTTGTCCTTTCCGTAATTGCATCGCGCATCGCATTAAGATCAAGAGAAAAATCCGCATTTGACCTCACGAATACAGCGACACCGCTCGCGTTATCAACATAAAACCGATATTCCATGAAACAGGGCGTGGGGATAAGAACTTCATCACTAGGCTCAAGAAGTACTTTACATATGATATTCAGCGCCCCCGCCGCCCCACAGGTCATAATCACGTGATCCGCGCTAAGCGGCACTCTATGCTCCCGATTGAGAAAAGCGGCAACGGCTGCTCTAGTCTCAGGATATCCGGCATTCGACATATATCCATGGACACCGGAGATATCCTCACCTGCAACCTGACGCAGCATTTCCCTAAACTCAGGTGGTGGTGCGACACTTGGATTACCGATGCTGAAATCAAAGACATTCTCTGCCCCGTACTGCTTCTTCAAGAGGCCGCCTTCCTCAAACATCTTCCTGATCCAGGAAGACTGGGAAATAAATCCGCGAACTTTATTAGAGATGGCCATAAGGAACTCCTCCACACCAGCTAATTCAGGCAGGTCATTTTATCGATCATTAACACAGCATGCCGACTGCGTCAATATGGCAACCCGGGAGCTGCCTTAATACCCTTGACATTTTGACGACCAATCACTATATAAAACTAAGAAAAGAGAAAATTATGCCTATCTACGAATTTAAATGCAAAAAATGCAGCAACATTTTTGAGATTCTATTCAGATCGAGCACCGATAGCCCGGCGATCACTTGTCCTGCGTGCAAATCGAAAAAGACGGAGAAGTTGATGTCGATATTCGGTGGAAAAATCGGCAATACCTCATCGGGAGGATGTTCATCCTGTAAAGCAACATCCTGCGGCTCATGCGGATCTCATTGATCGCATATCACGGGTTAGCACTTCTAATAAAAAAATCATCAATATTTTTCATTGTAAAAATCTATCCAATCTATTATAGAAGACCGTGCTAAAAATACTTTTTTGAGAGAGAGTCGAATACCATGAATATCATTATGTTTGGACCGAACGGCAGCGGCAAAGGGACTTTTGGGGCGATTGTAAGCGAAAAATTCATGATACCTCAGGTGGAAACGGGCGTGATTTTCAGAGAAAACATTGCAAAAGGTACAGAGCTGGGGAAAAAGGCAAAGTCCTTTATCGACCGGGGCGAATTGGTTCCTGATGATATCACCATCCCGATGATCCTTAAACGTCTTCAGGATGATGACTGTAAGAATGGATGGCTGTTGGACGGCTTCCCGCGGAATATAACACAGGCTGAGGCCTTCTGGAGTGCGCTGCAGAAGGAAAAGATCAAGTTGGATTATGTTATTGAGTTAGAGATTGACAGGGAAACGGCCAAAAAGCGCATCATGGGAAGGCGGTTGTGCCCCAATGACAACAACCACCCGAATAATATATACGTCAAAGAAAATCTGCCGGTCGAAAAGGACGGCAAGCTGTTTTGCCGGGTTTGCGGACGCGAGGGCCTGTTAACCCGTGCTGATGACCAGGATGAAGCGGCCATCGATAAGAGACACAGCATCTATTTTGATACGGGAAAAGGTACACAGGCCGCCATTAATTACTTCAAAGAAAGGGTAAAAGTCCTTCAGGTGGATTCTCGCCCAGGCGTCAAAGTAGTCTCCAAGAATCTCCTTGAATTGCTGGCATAGACAGAGACTGAAATTAAGAACTCAAGAAGCCTTCCATGCATGCAACCGGAAGGCTTTTTTGACTTTAAATTTATGAACCGCATCCGCAATTTCAGCATTATCGCCCATATTGACCACGGCAAATCGACCCTTGCCGACCGACTGATCCAGTATACCGGTGTGTCCGATGAACGTACCTTCAAGAATCAGATACTGGACACGATGGATATCGAAAGAGAGCGGGGAATAACAATCAAGAGCCAGGCCATTTCCTTGCCGTACCGGGCAAAAGACGGAAAAGTATACAGTCTTAATCTCATAGATACGCCGGGGCATGTTGACTTTTCTTATGAAGTCTCCCGTTCTCTGGCTTCCTGCGAAGGTGTTCTCCTCCTCATCGACGCTGTCCAGGGTGTGCAGGCCCAGACCGTTGCCAACCTCTACCTTGCTATGGAACATGACCTCACTATTATCCCCATTATAAATAAAATAGACCTGCCCTCTGCAAACATAGACCAGGTTATAGAACAGATTGACAAAGAGCTGGGGCTTGATCCTGAAACCCATCTGAAATGCTCCGCCAAAGAAGGGACGGGAATTGAAGATATTTTAGAAGCTATTGTAGATAGAATCCCTCCTCCCACTGGTGATGCATTGGTGCCGCTTTCCGCGCTTATTTTTGACGCCAAATATGACCTCTTCCGCGGTACAATTATATATTGTCGCATCTTTGATGGAACAGTTAAAAGCGGTGATATCATCCGTTTCATGTCCAACAATGCCAATTACAAAGTCGAAGAGGTCGGTCATTTTCTCCTTTCCCGTGAGAAGCGCGACAAACTCTCATCCGGTGAGGTCGGCTACATCATCGCAGGGGTGAAGACCGTGTCGGACGTCCATATCGGAGATACAATTACACTGAATGATAGGCCCTGCGAAAGACAACTTCCCGGCTTCAAGGACGTCAAGCCCGTCGTTTTTGCGTCTATCTATCCTGTCACATCTGATGATTATGAAGATCTGACCGCTTCCCTCGATAAATACAAGCTCAACGATGCTTCCTTCATGTATCAGAAAGATTCGTCAGTAGCTCTGGGACAAGGTTTTAGGTGCGGCTTTCTGGGACTTCTGCACCTTGAAATCGTCCAGGAAAGGCTTGAGCGTGAATACGGTCTTTCCATTATTCTATCGGTCCCCAGCGTCCGCTACAGGTTTACTTTGAAAGACGGGACAATGCTTCACGTGGATAATCCCGCCAACTACCCTGGTCCGGCTTCCGTTGCGAGATCTGAAGAGCCCTATATCCGCGCCGACATGTTTATGCCGGAAAGGTACTTCGGCGCAGTGATGAAACTCTGCAAGGAAAAACGGGGTGTAAACTCAAATATGAACTACCCGAGCCCTGGCAAGATAGAGTTGATCTATGAGATACCGCTTGCAGAGGTCATCTACGATTTTTATGACCGCTTCAAATCCATTACACAGGGATATGGTTCTTTCGACTATGACGTGATCGATTACAGGGAAGGCAATCTCGTATTGTTGGATATCCTGGTTAACGGAGAGAAGGTTGATGCCCTCTCGCAGATCGTCCACCGTGATCGTGCCCGCGCTAGAGGCCTTCAGGCATGCGAGAGACTGCGGGAGGAAATCCCCAGGCAAATGTTCAGAATAGCTATCCAGGCGGCAATAGGTGCGGAAATTATAGCACGGACAACAGTTTCAGCATTCCGCAAAGATGTAACGGCAAAGTGTTACGGCGGCGATATTACACGGAAGCGGAAATTATTGGAGAAACAGAAAAAAGGAAAGAAGCGGATGAA
>DASPQI010000084.1:0-3116 GCA_035625045.1 Syntrophales bacterium
CAATCGGCCATTGCCGCTATAAGCGGCTATACGCTGTATGATATAAACAACCTGGACGCGGAAGGAAATCCCGTGGATACCTCAACAATAAAAATCGGGAAACGCGGGGGCATTTCCCTCAAGATGAAATCAAGGGCGGAAGGCTCGAATATCTTGATGGGAACCAAGAGGACAATAGTGAGCACTGGCCATGTTTACGTTGGCCGGGGAAAATCTGACAACGCTTCCATAGTTATTATTCCCCTTCTGGGAGACAAGGGATGTGTACAGAACTTGCTTCTGATCCATATGGAATTTAATGAGGCCCTGTCAGTGAAGGAAAAGAAAGAGGTCCTGGGCTATCAGTATAACGATATCCGTAATATCATAAACGAATACAATCTCCCCTGGGATGACCGTTATCTGGAAACCATTTCTACGGGAGTCCTTTTGGGTGAACCTGCAGATGTAATTGCCGGACAGATAAGAAAAGCTGTGGAGGAGGGCGGCGGCAACTCTCAGACCAAGTAAATATGGAGTGATCATGAAGACAAAATTTATTTTTATAACAGGCGGTGTTCTTTCTTCCCTCGGTAAAGGATTGGCGGCAGCCTCGATAGCAGCCCTTCTGGAATGCCGGGGTCTCAGGGTTACCAATCAAAAGCTGGATCCGTACATCAATGTCGATCCGGGTACCCTGAGCCCATTCCAGCACGGCGAGGTCTTTGTGACCGATGATGGCGCAGAGACAGATCTGGATTTGGGACATTATGAGCGATTCACCAGTACACGCATGCAGAAATGCAACAACCTGACATCAGGCCAGGTATACTTTTCTGTTATTACAAAAGAGAGGAGGGGGGACTATCTGGGGAAGACGGTGCAGGTTATCCCTCATGTTACCGATGAAATCAAAGATTTTATCAAGAGCTGCGCCAGCGGTTTTGATGTTGCTATTATCGAAATCGGCGGAACTGTCGGGGACATTGAGAGCCAGCCCTTCCTGGAAGCGATCAGACAATTCCGCAATGAGGCAGGAAAGGAAAACGCCATATTCATCCACCTGACCTGGGTCCCTTTCATAAAGACCGCCGGGGAAGTAAAGACAAAACCGACCCAGCATAGTGTCAAGGCCCTCCGCGAAATCGGTATTCAGCCGGATATCCTGTTGTGCCGCACGGAAGATTTTCTCTCGGAAGATATCAAGTCTAAAATCGCTCTTTTCTGCAACGTAGAGGTTGCTGCGGTGTTTACGGCAAAGGATGTAGGCTGCATCTACGAAGTGCCTCTCGTTTTTCATAAAGAGGGAGTGGATGAAAAGATTGTAGAACTCTTAAACATATGGACCGGCCGGCCTCACTTCGAGGCATGGGAGGAAGTGGTAAACAAGATTAAGCATCCTCCCAATGAGGTGCGCATCGCCATAGTAGGCAAGTATGTAAACCTGACAGATTCCTACAAGAGCCTAAATGAAGCATTAGTGCACGGGGGCATTGCAAACAACTGTCGGGTAACCCTGCGTTTTGTCGATTCGGAAAAGATTGAAAAGGAAGGACTGAATCACCATCTGGACGGCGCCGACGGTATCCTCGTACCTGGGGGATTCGGGCAGAGGGGCATTGAAGGGATGATTACCGCCATTCAATACGCCCGCGAACACCGCGTCCCGTATTTCGGTATTTGCCTGGGGATGCAGCTTGCCGTGGTGGAATTCGCCCGGCATATGTGCAACCTTGAAAAAGCAAACAGTTCCGAATTTGACCAGGAGACCCAGTATCCGGTGATCGATTTTCTGCCGGAACAGAGGAGTGTTACGGAGATGGGAGCATCCATGCGACTGGGGGCCTATAGCTGCATGTTAGAGAACGGGTCATTCGCCTTTGATGCTTACGGTACCGGTGAAATCAGTGAAAGGCACAGACATCGCTATGAAGTAAACAACAAATTCAGAGACATCCTTGTGGAGAAGGGACTCCGTATTACAGGAACATCTCCCGATCGCCGTCTTGTTGAGATTGTGGAGATCAAAGACCATCCATGGTTTCTGGGATGCCAGTTTCATCCCGAATTTAAATCGCGTCCGACTGATCCCCATCCGCTGTTCAGCAAGTTTATTAACGCGGCACTGCAGTGTCACTTGAAGAAATAGATTGGGAAGAAATTTTTTAGCGTTCCTGCTGGTCGATTTCTTTTTTGAGTCCGGATAGCGCAGGTGAGATTTTAACAGGATACGCCGGCTTAGTTTCCAGGGCCTTGAAGTGTGCAGGCAAGGCTTTTAATTGTGATCGGGTATAAGCCGCGATCTCTTTTAAACCCTGAGGCTCGGATATCCTCCGGCCGCCGCTCATTACCTTCTCAAGAAGAGGGATACCCTCTAACCCATCTCCTTCAGTAGTTAAAATATCCCTGACCATCGTATTGTCCTTAAACTGGCGAAAAACCTGTTTGCGTCCCGGGATGGTGGCTTTCCCCTGTGACTTTTTGAAGCGGGGCTTACCCGCGTACTCCATTAGTTTATAGGCGCATTCAAGGTATGGCGCGTCTTCCGAGGTGTCGAGCTTCGTGCCCACGCCAAAGCCGTTAATTGGCGCTCCCTGAGATAGTAGATCATGGATGATGTTCTCATCAAGATTGCCGCTAGCAAATATACGGATATTTGTGAAACCGCCGCGGTCAAGAATCTCGCGGACATCCTTTGACAGGGAAAGTAAATCACCGCTGTCGAGGCGCACAGCGCGGACATTTATCCCTTTCTCCTTTAGTTTTTTTGCAGCCTCTACCGCTTTTTTTGCGCCTTTGCGGATATCATACGTGTCAATGAGAAGGGTTGTATTATTCGGATTCGCCTTGCCAAAACTAAGAAACGCCTCCAATTCATTTTCATGAGCTTCAACATAGGAATGTGCCATTGTCCCGGAGATCGGTATACCAAAGAGGGATTCTGCAAATACTGTCGATGTGCTGACAAAGCCGGCAATGTATGCAGCACGGGCCGCCAGCAGGCCCGCTTCCGCCCCGTGCGCCCGCCTTAGCCCGAAATCAACCAGGATGGCCCTGTCGTCCGCCGCCAGGACGCAGCGGGCCGCTTTGCTTGCAATAAGTATCTCGAAATGCAGGATGTTGATCAGGCGGGTCTC
>DASPQI010000085.1:0-4892 GCA_035625045.1 Syntrophales bacterium
GGCCAAATTCTCTGTAAGAGATCCAGTCATAGGTCCCACTTTTGTTCTTTGTACCGAACAAGGGCCTATCGGCGAATTTTTTCACGCTGTTTTCATATAATTCTACTAGGTTGTCCGGTTTATCCAGTTGGTACATTGTCACCTCCCGACGGTTTGCTATAGCTGTAAGTATCTCACGGCCGTTCTCACCAAAAAGGGCGTTGCTGTCCCCCCTCATAAGGCAAGCATTAGAAGTTTACAGGTTATACATCTGTCCCCTGAATGTTGATCTGGTAGCCCGCATTTTCCAGTTCATCGAGAATTTCCCGGATATGGGCCGGCCCGCGCGTTTCAAGCTCCAGCTCCACGCGGCTCAAGTGTATGGCTAGGTCCCTTTCGCTGCGTGCATGGAAAATGTTTAGGACATTCGCCTTGGAACGGGCGACAACGGACAGTAAACGCGCGAGTGAACCTGGAACATCTTCCAGACATACGGATATGCGCATAATCCGGCCATGGCAGAAGAGCCCTTTCCGTATGACCCGGTCTAAGAGGTGGCTGTCCAGATTGCCGCCGCTGATGACGAGCACCGTTTTCATGCCTTTTTTAAATCTGATATAACCCCCCAGAAGCGCGGCGAGGGGTACTGCGCCGGCCCCTTCAGCAAGAATTCTTTTTCGTTCCAGGAGCATCAAGATAGCTTCCGCGATCTCCTCTTCTTTTACCAATACGATATCGTCCAGTTTTTCCTGGATGATCGGGAAAGTGATATTACCGATCTGTTTCACGGCAATGCCGTCGGCGATTGATTTTTCCGCCTCCACTCGCGTTGGCGCGCCGTGTTCACGCGCCCGGTACGCCCCCGGGCATGCCTCTGTCTGAACACCTACGATATGAACCCACGGCCTTATGGCTTTAGCAGCAATGGCAATGCCGCTCGCAAGACCTCCGCCCCCGACAGGAACGAAAATCACGTCCGCGTCGGGAAGATCCTCAAAAATTTCGAGGCCGATTGTACCCTGGCCGGTAATAATGTCCGGATCGTCAAAAGGATGGATGAAAGTTTTTCCTGCTTCGGCCAATTCGCAGGCCTTATTTATGGCATCCCCGATGCTCTGCCCTTCCAGGAGCACATGACCGCCATAACTCTTGGTGGCTTCCTGCTTTGTGATTGAGGCCCACTCGGGCATGACAATGGTGGCGGGCAGCCCCGCCCTTTTTGCCGCCATGGCTACCCCCTGGGCATGGTTGCCGGCCGATGCGGCGACTACACCTTCGGGGCCGATGCACTTGAGGTGAGATTGTATTTTAAACGTCGCCCCCCTCAGCTTGAAGGAGCCTGTCCCCTGGAGGTTTTCCAGTTTCAGATAGACTTCCGCCCCGCTCATGCTGCTGAAAGTGGGCGAATAGATAAGCGGCGTACGGATCACTTTACCTTGTAAAATATCAGCGGCTTTGCGAATATCAACTAAAGAAATCATGGCAATTCCTATTAATTCTCGTGTCCATGGGCCATTCAGCAAATTTGTCGGAAGACTCGCTACAATCTACACGTGTTTTTCTTAACGGGAAAAATTATGCCGCCTGAATTCTAATGCGAGATTCTATTTCCGGCTAAGTTATACGCTTGGCAATACGCAAATCATTATCTGTCTGCAGATTCAACCCAATCTCAGTAGACACACCGAAGTATTTTCCAAGACACAGTGCTGTGTCTGCGATAATGGCTCGCTTGCCGCTGATAATCTCGCTGATCCGATGAAAAAAATTTAATCTGCATGGCGTAATATGTCAAGCGGAATGATCTAGCAAAATAACGGCAGATTAAAATCGAAAAGCAAAAAGCATTATGGAAAGTCTAATCTAAAAAATATTGCTCTTTTTGTAAAGCAATTCATTGTCCTGCATAATAAAAAGAATGTTCATTTAAGGGATTTGACAAAGAGGGATATCTGCTTTAGAATAAATTATAATTTCTTCTCAGATCGGGCCCTGAGAGCACGGTATGGAGCGGGGAAAGAAAAAGCGAAAAACAGCAAAAATTGATATTTTTAGGGTTTGGTGCAAGTCCTGCGGCATTTGCGCGGCCTTCTGTCCTACAGGAGCCCTAGGAATAAATGAGATGGGCCAGCCCATCGTCAAAGATCTGGAAAAATGTACAGGCTGCGGTTTGTGTGAAATACGCTGTCCCGATTTTGCGATAAGTGTAGATCATCCCGTTGAAGATAAAACCATGATTGAGGGAAGCGGTGAAGAAGGCAAAGAAAGAAGTCTTGATGCAGGGGAATGAAGCAGTCGCGGAAGGGGCTCTTCAAGCGGGGTGTCGGTTCTTCGCCGGCTACCCCATCACGCCCGCCACGGAGATCTCGGAGATCCTTTCCATAAAGCTCCCCCAGATAGACGGGACATTTATCCAGATGGAAGATGAGATCGCCAGTCTGGGCGCTGTGATCGGCGCTTCCCTGACCGGTGTGAAGGCCATGACAGCCACCAGCGGTCCCGGGTTTTCCCTCATGCAGGAGAATCTTGGTTTTGCCATGATTGCCGAGGTTCCCTGTGTGGTGGTGAATGTAATGCGGGGGGGGCCAAGTACCGGTTTGCCGACCTTTCCGGCCCAAGGTGATGTGATGCAGGCGCGCTGGGGCACCCATGGTGATCATCCGATCATTGTGCTGTCGGCTTCCACTGTCCGTGAATGCTATGAAATGACCATTCAGGCCTTCAATTACGCGGAGAAGTACCGCACGCCCGTGATCCTCCTGCTCGATGAAGTTGTGGCCCACATGCGGGAGAAGATTGTACCTGGCGGCAAGTTCGAAATCATCAACCGTCTTAAGCCCACCATGCCGCCGGAGTGGTACATCCCCTATGAGGATTCTCCCACGGGCGTACCGCCCATGGCCGACTTCGGCGGAGGTTATCGTTACCACGTAACCGGCCTGACCCACGACGTTCGGGGGTTTCCCACGGAGAGGCCCGATGAAATCAAAGCCTTCAACGAACGGATTTTCCGGAAGATCAGCAGGAACATGAAGGCCGTAAGTCTGGTGGAAGATTATGAGACGGAAGATGCGGAGATCACGATCGTGGCCTATGGCTGTGTCGCCCGCTCCGCCAGGCGAGCGGTGAAGGATGCCCGTGAAAGGGGCCTCAAGGTGGGTCTTCTCAAATTGATCACTATCTGGCCCTTTGCACGCGCCGCCGTAGAGAGGGTGCTTAAAAATGCACGAGTGCTGATCGTTCCGGAAATGAACATGGGTCAGATTTCCAGAGAGGTAAAACGGGTCAACCAGGGTAAAGCCAGGGTAGTTACCCTGAACAAGATGGATGGAACGATCATTACTCCCCAGGAAATTCTGGCGCGAATCATGGAGGTCGTCTAATGACGGAGGCCACAAAGCTGATTCATAAATATCTGCGTCATGATAAAAAATTCCCCCACGTCTGGTGCCCTGGATGCGGGATTGGGATTACCCTGGGGGCGCTCATCCGGGCTATTGACCGGATCGGCTGCCGGAAGGACGATGTGGTGCTGGTCTCGGGTATCGGCTGTTCCGGTCGACTCCCTGTGTATGTAGATTTCAATACGCTCCATACCACCCATGGACGGGCGCTTACCTTCGCCACGGGTGTGAAGCTGGCAAAACCCAGGCTGAACGTTATTGTTATCATGGGGGATGGCGATGCCACGGCGATCGGCGGCAATCACTTTATCCATGCGGCCCGGAGAAACATCAATTTGACAGCGATCATCATCAACAATAATATCTATGGGATGACGGGCGGCCAGTATTCACCGACAACTCCCTACGGCATGAAGTCTACAACATCAGTCTATACGAATATCGAACAGGCATTTAAGATTTCGGAGCTTGCCGTCACGGCCGGGGCATCCTTCGTGGGACGCAGCACCGTTTATCATGCCCTGTATCTGGATAAGCTTATCGAGAAGGCTATCCATAAGGTTGGGTTTTCCGTAGTGGAAGTCATCTCCCATTGCCATACTCAATACGGAAGGCAGAACGAGCTTGGCTCGGCGGTGGATATGCTTAAGTGGCAGCGTGATCATTCAGTCCGTGTGGAAAAGGCCGCCACGATGAAGCCGGAAGAATTGGATGACAAGATTATCATCGGAGTCCTGGTGGACAAGGAACTCCCGGTCTATGAAGAAGAATATGCCCGGATACGGGAGCGCGCCAGGAAGGCCGTCAGGAGTTCATGATGGGATACCGTTATGAGATCAGATTCAGCGGCGCCGGAGGGCAAGGGCTGATCCTCATATCTATCATCCTGGCCGAGGCTGTCGGCATTTATGAAGGGAAGTTCGTCTCCCAAACGCAGAGCTACGGAGCGGAAGCCTGGGGCGGCTCCAGCAAAGCCGAGGTGATTATAAGCGATGAGGAGATCGATTACCCGGAGGTGATGAATTTAGACCTCTTGCTGGCCATGAACCAGAAATCCTGCGATGCGTACTACCGGGACCTCAGACAGGGAGGCATACTTATCGTCGATTCAACCTTTGTGCACCAGGTGCCCACCCCGCGCGCTTTTTCGATTCCATTCACGCATATTGCACGGGAGGAATTAAAACAGGAAAAGTCAGCCAACATCGTGGCCCTCGGTGCGCTTACGCAGTTGATATCAATCGTTTCCCCGAAATCAATTGAGGCGGCTGTCCTGGCAAGGGTCCCCAAGGGCACGGAAAAGATGAACAGGGCTGCCCTGAAGGCCGGAATCAGAGCGGCCAGACAGGCGAAAAAGGCACGGAAGGAAATAGAAATCGTCCCGGAAATTTCTGAAGAAGAACTGCGGGATGCCTACTGATCCTGTTTATTATTCCTCATAGTCATCATAAGTTTCTCATAATTGAATTAAAATGTGATGAAGTCTCCCTTTTGTAAAGTGAGATTTAG
>DASPQI010000086.1:0-8979 GCA_035625045.1 Syntrophales bacterium
GCCTTTAATTGGGTGTCTGTTAATAATCTTATCCGACTTTCTAATGAACATTAGGATTTACTGCTCCCTGCGTAGTTAATTGGATTTTTGCACTTGCCGTTGAGCCAGACTGCATAATGGACATGGCTTCCGGTAGCAGAACCGGTGGAACCAACATATGCGATGACATCTCCCCTCCTGACGTTCTGTCCCACATGTACGGTATTTTGCCGATTATGGGCATAATACGTGGAATAACCATGACCATGGGCGATTACAACGATATTGCCCCCGCCTCCGTTCCAGCCCGAAAAGACGACAACTCCGTCTGCTGTTGTCCTGATAGGCGTGCCGGGATCTGCGGAAATATCAAGACCTCGGTGAAATTCGTACTGTCCTGATACCGGATGGAGTCTCTTGCCGAAAGGAGAAGAGATTGTTCCTTGTACGGGTAGGCCGCTTGGGGTGGCGAGATAAAGATCCTTTTGAGATCGTAGATAATCCTTGATGGCGCCGACGGTCTTCATCGAAGATTCGATCTGCTCCTGCACCTGATCGATGTCGAATGACCCTATGTCTGATGTGTCTACCTTTTCAAAGATCTTTTCTTTGGAACCCAGGGAAATAAGATGATGGAGGTCCTGCTCCGCCTTCTTCAAAGATACCAGTGTGGCCTTGAAGTCGACGACCTTTCTTGAATAATCATGAAGTTGTTTTTCCATATCCTGATATCTGATGGCGTAGGGGAGCATGGACAAGAGATAAACAGCACCGACAATGCTGCAAATGGCTGATAGAAAGACTCCGATGGCAGGGACATTCAGATTCAACGATCTGCGGGAATTATCATGAGGGATAAACATGATGGTAACAGGAGTAAGGGCTTTTCTAAAGAATATTCTGATTTTTTTGTAATGTGGCATAACGGCCATCCTTCAAAAATGATTTGAAATATTCTTCCGGGGCATAGTCTATGAGGACACCGCCCTTATTAAGTACCATCCTCTGTCTTTATTTTAGAAAATTTATAGTTATCAAATATAAATATCGTTAGAGAAATCAACATATTACCCATATATAACCTTCATCTGCCGGAATTTTCTAATCAGCAATTGTTTATATATTCGGCAAGTTAGTGCATTTCCTTAAACTTTTATATATGTGGCTTCCCATGGATGCAATTCGGAGTATGATATCCGATGGCTTGTTGATAGTATCGGCATATAAAGAAAATAGGAATGTAATGGGGATCACAAAAAAAGAAATTATTTAGTGTATGATGATTTTCGGTCGATAAAATAAAAAGAAAAACTTTAATTTAGCTCAATATGTATGCTTCCTGATGTTAATAATTGGTGGATATATCATCACTAATTATGATATAAGATTAAGAAAATCGACAACGTCGGGAACATTTTTATTACTTGCGGAAAGAAGAATTTCAACTTGCAGCATTAAGAGGGATAGGAGGTTAACTTATGACGTCGGTGTTTTATTTTCATAACGGCCAGACTGCTCACTCTATTGAGACATTGATTAAAGTTCTCGAAACCCTTGACGAAGAAACATTCAAATATCACTGTAATAAGGACAAAAACGACTTTTACAACTGGCTGAGCACAGGCTTAAACGATGCAAAGGCAGCAGCAGGAATAAAAGCGGTAAAAACAAAAAAAACCATGCTTGCTAAGCTGAAGCAGCTTTAATATTAAATGTTCAATCCCCTTTCGGGTGTATGAATACATTGAGGAATACTTCTTTCAGCTGAGATCCGATTATTCCTGAAAGGTATAGATCATGTCTTTACTGCCAGAGTTGGTTTAAATATTGCGAGGTCATCAGGATATAGACGGCAAGCATAGGAGGCATGCAAAACTTCAGGATAGGGAGAAACTGGTTTTCTTATCTTAATTTATTAAATGGTCCAGTAGATTCGAGCTTTGACAGACCCTGTGAAGCATATATACCCCATCGGGGGTGGAAAAGGCGGGTCCGGCAAGAGTTTTGTTACCGGCGGTCTCGGGATTCTGCTTGCAAAACAGGGGTACAGGACACTTCTTATCGACATTGATTTTGGTGCGGCGAATCTGCACACTATCCTCGGCATACCTCATCCGGACAAAAGCATCTCAGATTTCATCAGTAAAAAGGTTAGAACTCTTGAAGAGACGGTTGTACCTACATCCGTTCCCGAACTCTATTTCATCAGCAGTGCGATGAATAAATTGGACATCACCAGTCTTGCTCATGAGCAAAAAATGAAGCTGTTGAGACATATCTCCAAGCTTCCTTACGAGTATATTCTGTTGGATCTGGGCGCGGGAACATCTTTTAATACGATTGATTTTTTTATGATTTCAAACTTGGGTATTCTAGTGACTACACCTGAGCCGACTTCTATAGAAAATATTTACCGTCTTATCCGCTCCGTCTACATCCGGAAGATTCGTCAGGTGCTCAACATTTATAATTACCGGGCATTGGCTGATGAAGCTGAAAGGAGAAATAAAAAAGCTACCATAAATAATCCGGAATTCCTTCTTCATATTATGAAAGAATTGGATCCAGAAAAAGGGGAGAATCTTGAGAAGGCTCTTCAGGAATTCCATTTCAAGCTGATTCTTAATCAGTTGAGAAAACAAGATAATCCTAATACAGGTGTATTGATATGTAAAATTATTGAAAGGCATCTTTCCCTGAAGATGCATTTTTTGGGAAGTATCAGCTTTGATGATAGAGTTCATAATTCAATCTGTAAAAAGATACCATTTCTCAATCTTTATCCTTATACCCAGACTGCCCTTGATCTCAGGGAGTGCTGCAAGAACATACAGTCAGTAATAAAAGAGAAGAAATCGACTTTCTCGGATTATCGTTGATTATATTTGCATATAAGGAAAAAAAAGATCCCATGAAGCCTATCCGGGAACAGAACCACTATGAGTTGCTGGAGCTTTCTCCCGACGCATCTCCATTGGAGATCAACCGGGCATATAAAAAAGCGTTTGAGCTTTATCAGGACGGGTCAATGGCAAGCTATTCATTCTTCTCTATGGAGGAAAGAGAGGAAATTATTTCCTGTCTGGAAGAGGCTTACCTTACCTTGATCAACCCTGAATCAAGGACCGAATACGATAAAAAGCTGATTGAGCTCGGTGTATTGGAGAAGGAACAGCAATATCGTGACAAGGTGAAGGAACCTATTTCAATATATGATTTCAAGAAAGACCACCCAGTTATTCTGGGACCGAATAACCGGATGGAGGATTTGAAAAAGCGTGCCTTACAAAATCCGTTAGTTCAAGAGATCCTCGCTCAGGATATTCTGAGCGGGGAGGATTTAAGGAAAATAAGAACAGCACTAGGAGTTACTCTGGAAAAAATCGCTGAGCTGACTAATGTGAGGATTGGCATGCTTCAAGCTATTGAGGAGGATAAATTCGACCTTTTTCTGCCCATGGTATATCTGAAGGGCTTCTTAAAATCATATGCCCGGTGCCTTCAGGTGGATGAAAGTATTGTTATCAACGGTTATATTAAGCGATTCGGTATTGAAAGCTAAATTTATCGGTTAGTCGGCGAGAACAAGCATGTTATGGAAAAAGAAAGCCTGAAAGAAAGTGAACTCGAACATGAACTGGAAGCTCTCTATCATGAGGTAGCAAGTGAGACATGTCTATTACCCCATATAGAAGAGTCAGAGTCACCTGCAGGAGTTACACTTCCAAGTCAAACAGAGGAGCCGCCTTCAATAGAGCAGAAAAAGCGAAAGGTCCGTCTTTCATTCATCGCCGCGTTGGCAGTTATATCCTTTCTCTTGTTGGTTGTTGCGGCGGTTTTTTTCTGGCCGACTGTTCAACGATATTATGCCACTGATACCGTGGGAAAAATTTATTCACAAAGGATTAACAAGCAGGCGGGTAAATCAGTTATTGTCCCGCCAGTAGGAGATACAAAGCCAAAAGGACAAACTGAAATTATATCCATAACTGATTCATCGAAAACCTCAAATGGGAAGAAATACTCTATCCAGATCAGAGCTTATCCGGAAAACGAAAAAACCGCCGCAGCGGAGTTTGTATCAGACCTGAGAAGAATACATCCTGACACACGCACAGAAAAAGCAAATATCCGGGGGCGAGGGGTATGGTACAGAATTCTGATCGGTCATTTTGCGAATATTGAAGAGGCCTCCACATACATGAAAGAAAAAAAAGTACTTGACATGTATCCTGGGAGTTTTATTCAAGTTATATCTGAAGGACGATCATAAGGGACAATATCTGCATAGGGAGATTGGGAAGAAAGTGATATGCAGTTTTGGATTATCATTGTTTTTATTATTATAGGGGTTCTCATTGCCCTCAAATTGCTGTTCGTGTTTTGTATAATTACCGTGTTTCCAATTACTCAGGGTGCCATGTTCCACCCGTCCGCGCGTGTGCGTGTGCGGACATTCCTTGATCATCTACCGATGAAAAGGAATGATCTTCTTGTTGACATTGGTTGCGGCGATGGAAGGGTCCTTCGGGAAGCAAAGAAACGATACGGTGTAAAGGCACTAGGCTTTGAGGTTAATCCTCTAGCCTATATCCTGGCGCGTATCCGTACATTTGGCATGGAAGGAATTGAGGTTCGGTTAAACAATTTCTGGAACGTAAATATTCGGGATGCTGATGTGATATTCTGTTACCTCTTTCCCGATGTTATGGGGAAGCTTGCTCAGAAGCTGGAAGCAGAGCTTCGTCCGGGGACCCGCGTTGTATCCTGCAACTTCCCCATTCCGGGCTGGAGTCATTCGGAAGTACTTTATCCCGAATCCTCTCTACATGGAGATCCAATCTATCTCTACCAGTTTATCGCTCGATAATCCAACCGATATTCATACATGTAATCTCTGTATTGATCGGTTTCAAAATACTTAATGTTGTAAAAATGAGCGTACTCCATATCGTCTAAAGCGTAGTAGGATTTGCTCATATTGAGGAATGCCTCTGAATAAAATGGATCAAGCGCCACAGCTTTTTTAAATTCCTTGATTGCTTCTTTATGCTTATCCTGCGAGGCTAAGTCCTTTCCGTTAGCATTATAATTTATAGCTTCCTCGTTACCCAGTACCTTAACATCATGATATAAAGATCGATTCCAGCCACAACCGTAAACGGCAAACAGAAAAATCAAAATGAAACACACAAAAAGTCTTCTCATTATCCTCGGTCTCCTTTCATTAGCAGTACTTTTTTGCTTTATGCAAATATTTCACAGAATTTAAATCTGTTTATCACGCATATTATGATATTATTCAATAAGTATAGGGTAAATATAAGTCTATGTCAAAGAAAATGAATTCAAATATTTATATTGGGACATCAGGCTGGAACTACAATCATTGGAGGGATGTTTTCTATCCCCGTGAATGTCCGAAATCTATGTGGCTCCAGCATTATGCCCTGAACTTCACAACTGTCGAAGTAAACGCAACCTTTTATCGGCAGCCCAGGCTGGAAACTTTAGAAAACTGGAAGGAAAAAACACCGGAGGGCTTTATCTGGGCTGTCAAGGCGAGTCGATATATCACACATATCAAGCGTTTAAGGGATACAGACGAATCTCTTGAACGGTTTTTCAGTGCCGCCAGGCTCCTGAAAGAAAAGTTGGGGCCTGTTCTTTTTCAATTGCCGCCGAGCCTTGTCTTTAATGAGGGTGTATTTGACGAATTTTCCTCAAGTCTGGGAAAATACCGTCATCGCTGCACGCTTGAGGTACGCCATAAGAGCTGGCTGGAAAAAAGCGTTCTTACAAAGCTGGAAAAAAATCAAATTGCCTTCTGCATATCAGATACCGCCGGCCGTTATCCCTACGGCGAAGCAGTTACTGCTGACTTCATCTACATCCGTCTTCACGGGTCAAGGAAACTCTATGCGTCGGACTATACGGATGAAGAACTACAGACATGGGCCCAGAAAATAAAGATATGGAACAGAGATACCTATGTTTATTTTGATAATGATTTTGGCGGGTATGCCCCAAAAAATGCGGCAAGATTGAAAGAGATATTAGGATTGAATTAAGATGTTTATTCTCTAACCAAACCCTCTCTTGGTTTTCGGTCTTGTATTCCTCGTTGTGTCTTCACCGAGATTAGATTCCGTTTCCTTCCAGCGTCCTGTCTTAAAATCGAGGAGTTCAAACGGCCGGATTAACCCCTTGTAGCACATAGCACCGATCTCATGTATGTAATATCCAAGATAGTAATACCGAAGGCCGTTTTCGCGGGCCCACTCAATCTCTTTAAGAATGGAGAACGTTCCGGGAGAGAAGGAGCTGAATTGCGGGTCAAAAGCGAAGTAGATTGTGGAGAGGGATGTTTTCCCAAGATCAAGAAATCCGTTGCCGGCAAGCTTTCCGTTTATGAATAGAACAGATACAAGGGTTTGTGCCGGTGATACAAAATACTCGTTGTAGTATTCGCCCAAATCACGGGGTGCCTTTTTATACCGAACGTCCAGAAACCTGTTGTACAGCGACAGACTCTGCTTTATATGCTTGAGCGCAAATTCCACAGGTTCGAACATTTTAAATTCCGTCTCCATGTTTTTTTTAAGGACGCGTCGCTGGCTTTTTGAAGGTTTGAATTGATCAACAGGCACGCGGATCGGCAGGCAGCGCCGGCACTTACTGCAATTGTTGCGATAGAAGTACCAGGAAACATGCCGCCATCCCTGCGCAAGGTATTCATCGGTCTGCTCAGGGGTAAGAGACACATTCCATAAAAAGGCTTCTTCAACGGGGGCTATGGTTTCCGGAAAATAGAGACACACCCGGCGGGTGACGGCACTAAGCTCTTTGATAAAATCCTGTTGTCTGTTCATAATGATTCTCTTCGTATGGAGTTATTGCCATTATAATCCCTCCCTTTCTTTTCCGCCAGGACATTCAACGGCTGTTCAGATCAATGTCTCTACATTAAGTTTAGGCTCAAGTGTTTCATTTGCTTTCGCCAGAGCCTCGTGAGAAGCGTATACGGCTAATACCGCAGAATCGACAGTGGATTTGAAATACTGGGAAGCGGCCTTCAGCAATATCTCCGGAGTCATATCGAGGATGCTGTCTCTGAATTTCAGGCGGTCTTCGTCTGTGAGACCCGTAAAGTCGCGGATCATGGCAATGTAGCCGCGGCTCGACGGATCCATGGGTTTGTCGAGAGAGCCGATTGTCCCTATGATAGTCTTTTCAAGTTCTTCCCCGGGAATTTTGCTTCCGGATATGAAATTCGCCGCGTCGCGGTAAACATTCAGGGTATTAATGATATTGGGGTCTCTGTATGAGAGTAAGGCAAAGGTACCGTTTGTCAGATCATACAGCGACATGCCACCGTAGGCGCCGCCCTGAACCCTGATATGTTTATATAGGTACCCTGTCGATAGCTGTCGGGCCAGGACAAGCAGCGATGGTGAGAGCGGATCGGCATATGCCGGTGCGGAAAGGACCTTGGCTACGTAAGAGACCTGGGCGGGAATGACAATGCCGGTATGGATGGGGGATAGAGCCGGAATGCTCGGGTTTCCTATACCTCCTCCTCCGGATAAACTTCTGACCAGGCCGGCTGCGCTTTCCGACAAAAGAGAGATGCCTTCCGCATCCGCCGTCAAATTGATGTAAAGCCTGTCTTTTCGGAAAACAATATCCTGTAAATGGGTAAGCTTATCCGAGAGATCGCTTTTTATTTCGTTAATTTGATCAGCAATGCGGTTGACAATCTTAAGCTGTGTCCTTCCATGCCACTGTTCATCCCTGTACGCCGGTATGGATAGCCCCGAGCCGGCAGACCGCCGTGCAAAAATATGACCCGAAGGGACAACGGCTGCCTGAAGGTCGTTCTTCTTCTCCGCGATTAGTTCGCGCATCCTCGATTCATTCGACATGTCTCCGGACGTCAGAATATCCGAAATGATGTTGACCGCATCTTTGACGTTTCGATGGAGCGCCTTGATGCAAAAGATCATCTTCTGCCAGTTTTTCTCGCCATTTACCACCATACCAGCCGAGAGGTGACAGCCTATTCCCCCTGTCTTCAACATAATGCGCTTTGCCATTTCTTCATAATCCAAGCCTGCCGCCCCCATATTCGTAATCAACTTTCCCAGGAGCGGGAGATATGGTTGAAGGTCTTCCGGCACATCAGATACATCAAAGGCCAAATCGATGTAGGCAATGCCATTGGCAAATATGTCGTGCATCATGGCCGGCACATTTTCAATGACCGACTTGACAGTGGGGATTGTTTCAATTGTGCGGGAGATATCGCCAAGGCCCAGTTTGGGTAGTCTTGCCGCGGCTTCGGGCGGATCCGGTTCCGCCTGATATTTTTTCAGTGTAAAAGCATCTTGCCTGATTTTATCCAGCTCCCCGCCGGACAATGATGCCTTGAGCCGGGCCATCCTTTTTTTAAATGCCTCCTCCTGTTCGGCCTGATATGTCCTGCTTGGTTCCATTACGGAGAGAAGCCGGTGGGGGTTATCAAGAAACCATTTCCGGACGATCTCCTGAAAAAGCTCCGGTCTGGCTTCCCACTTTCTTCGTATTTCTTCGATGATGCGGGCAAAATTTAAAACTTTGAAGGGATCACCATCATACAGCCAGGCATGGTAAGCCCTCCCCATGAGGATAATCCCGTATGGGTATGTGCTGCGAACAATCTCCTTGCCGTGAAATTCTACCTGGTGAAGAGTGCCTTCGATCAATTCCTGATCAAAGCCTGATTTAACGATGTTCTTTAATGTACCAATAATCAATTCTTCGATGCACCGGGCCTTATCCGTGTCTGTTCCCCGCAGGCCCACGACGAATGCAATCTGCTTCAGATCATTCTCTGTACCTGTCATGGGAGAAAGATCTTCACCCAGTCCGGAATCGATCAGGGCCTTGCGGAGAGGCCCGGCAGCGCTTCCCACCAGCATTACGGATGTGACCTGAAGGAGAATGGCCGATTCGTAATCA